>JAZOCP010000129.1:0-2634 GCA_045596585.1 Eubacteriales bacterium | reverse complement strand
GCCTTTTGCTACGCTAATTAGTCAGCAAGCTTAATGAGTGCCATTTCAGCAGCATCTCCACGTCTTGGACCGAGCTTATATTCACGCGGCTAGCCACCTACGCGATCAGCATATTTTGGAGCTATAACATCAAAGAGCTTCTTAACTACATCTTCCTTTGTGATGTATGCAAGAGCCTCTCTGCGAGCAGCAAGTGTATTTTTCTTGCCGAGTGTAATCATTTTATCAGCAACACTGCTAAGTTCCTTAGCTCTTGGAAGAGTTGTTTCGATTGAACCCTTTTCAAGAAGCAAGGTAACCATTCCACGGAGCATTGCTACTCTGTGTTCAGATGTTCTGCCGAGTTTTCTTGTTCCTGGCATTGATTTTATCCTCCTTTGCCGATTCTTTTACCATAAAATTACCATTTTATAGCATTTTGAGCCTATTTCAGCTCACATATTCTACCTTAGTCCTCTTCTTTTCTAAGAGAAAGACCAAGTGATTCAAGTTTACTTTTAACTTCCTCGAGGGATTTCTTACCGAGATTCTTAAATTTGATCATATCTTCCTCAGTACGGTTGATAAGATCCTCTACGGTATCTATGCTCGCGCGCTTCAAGCAGTTGAAGCTACGAACAGAAAGTTCAAGATCATCAATGGACATTTCAAGGTATTTTTCCTTCTTGGTTTCCTCGCGTTCAACCATAGTTTCAGCGTTTCTTGCCTCTTCTGAGAGGTCAACAAACAAGGTGAAATGATCGTTGAGTATCTTGGCTGCTAATGAAATTGCATCAGTTGCCCCAATTGTGCCGTTAGTCTCTACTTCAATTGTCAATTTATCAAAATCGGCGATGCTTCCTACTCTTGTGTTTTCTACATTGTAGCTTACATTATATACTGGGGTGTATATTGAGTCAGTAAAGATTGTTCCAATTGCTACTGGAATTTGGCTCTTTATATGGTCATTCTTGTTCTTTTCTTGTGAAACATAACCACGACCACGCTCGAATGTAAGTTCCATATAGAAACGAGTACCCTCGCTAAGTGTAGCGATGTGAAGATCTGGGTTGAAGATTTCAAGCTCTGCATCTGGAGTAATGTCACCAGCGGTAATTTCACATGGACCTACCTTATCGATGCAAACTGTCTTTGTGTTTTCAGAACCGTGGATTTTTGATACGATTCCCTTAACGTTAAGTACAATCTCTGTTATATCCTCTGTAACGCCCTCAAGGCTTGAGATTTCGTGTAAAACGCCATCTATCTTGATTGATGAAACAGCACAACCTGGAAGTGAGCTTAAAAGTACACGTCTTAGTGAGTTGCCAAGTGTTGTACCGAAGCCTCTTTCAAGTGGTTCAATGACAAATTTACCCTTTTTTCCGTCTTCGCTTTCGCTAACGATTGTAATGTTCGGCTTTTCGATTTCTATCATCATAATTAAATAACCCTCCTATATTTCAATATATGCATTGGTTTTTTCCCGCCGTTTGGGAAGTGTCGTTTTACATAACATTGATGCCAACTATACCTTATAATGACCGCCCATTTGCGATCTCTACACCTCCAAATATAATGGAGGCGTACAGTCGACAAAGAGTTATTATTTTGAGTAAAGCTCGATGATGAGCTGTTCGTTGAATTCGAAGTCGATATCGTCACGCTCTGGCATAGCGATTACTTTTGCAACACCTGCGTTCTTGTCGATTTCAAGCCACTTTGGTGCGATTCTGTCGCCCATAGCTTCAACGAGTTCTTTGATTTTTGTTGATTCTGTTTCCTTAACAGCAACAACATCACCAACTTTAACGAGTATAGATGGGATGTTAGCCTTGTGACCATTTAATGTAAAGTGGCCATGAAGCACGAGTTGACGAGCCTCCTTATGGCTGTTTGCAAGTCCCATTCTGTAAACTACGTTATCAAGTCTTCTTTCAAGAAGGCGGAGAAGGTTCTCACCAGCGATACCATCTTGATTGTCGGCCTTTACGTAGTAGTTCTTGAATTGCTTTTCAAGAACACCATAATATCTTTTTGCCTTCTGCTTTTCACGAAGTTGCATACCGTACTCGGTCATCTTCTTCTTTGCAGCGCCATGCTGACCAGGAGCAGATGTTCTTCTGTTAAGTGCACACTTGTCGGAAAGGCAACGCTCACCCTTGAGGTAAAGCTTTGTGCCTTCTCTACGGCAAAGCTTGCATGAAGGTCCTGTATATCTTGCCATCTTTAGTTCCTCCTATTAGATTAAACGCGTCTGCGTTTTGGTGGTCTGCAACCATTGTGTGGGATTGGAGTTACGTCTTTAATCATAGTAACTTGTAGTCCTGCAGTTGAAAGTGCACGAATTGCAGATTCACGACCCTGACCTGGGCCTTTTACATAAACTTCTACAGTTTTCATGCCGTGTTCCATTGCGGCCTTAGCTGCAGCTTCAGCAGCCATTTGTGCAGCAAATGGTGTAGATTTTCTGGAACCCTTGTAACCAAGCTCACCAGCAGAAGCCCAAGAAACTGCGTTTCCTGCAACGTCTGTAATGGTAACTATTGTGTTATTGAAGGTTGAGCAGATATGTGCAGCGCCTTTTTCAATATTTTTGCGCTCGCGACGTTTTTTAGTTACTCTCTTTTCTGCCATTTAGCTACACTCCTTATT
>JAZOCP010000128.1:0-7163 GCA_045596585.1 Eubacteriales bacterium | reverse complement strand
ACTCCTCTTATTACTTAAGCAATTTGCACTTAGCATTTCTCTCTTCTATTAAAGCAATAAGAAGATTTGTTGCTGCACTTGCTGTTTCTTTATTGTTTTCTTCAACAGCGTCCTTAAATTCGTCATACTTGTCGCTGATTTTGCCTTCTACATCATCAAGCTCCTTGTTTGACATTGGGTCGCTAAATCTAATTGCATCTGCAACCTTTTTGCAGAGTGACTTGATTTCATCATCTTGAGTCTTTGCGCTAAGTGTAGATGCATCTGCGGAAAGATTTTTAATAAATCTTGTTTGTCCGCTAATTCTCTTTTCAAAGGATTGAGCTGAGTGACCGATTGATTTTGCCATTACAGATGCAATAATTGTGAAGCCAAATACTACGAAGCAAGCAACGATGCCTATCCATTGAGCGATTTGGTGGTTGATTGCCATGCAAACTGAGCCAACAGCAATCATCACAATTAAGCCAAGTGTGCTTGAAACAAATACTGGAATGTTAAATGATTTCTTTTCTCTTTTGCCGATTAAAAGAACTAAAACTGCAACAATAAGTTGTAGGAAGAATGAAACGGTGATAAGACCGTATGCAATCCAGAATAATGGACTTGAATATTTTGTGATTATTTCTCCCTCTACCTCAATCTTGCCTGGTGTTACAAAAGTAACAATATTGAAAAGAGCATAGAGAACGAACCAGCAAATTGCGTAATAAACTGAACTCATTTTAAATTTCATTTTTCTTTACCTCCTAAATTATAGCTTTTCGCCACACTCAGGGCAGAATTTTGAGGTAGATGGAACCTCTACATCACATTTTGGGCACTTGCGAATTAATGAAGCGCCACATTCTTGACAGAATTTACCCTTTGTTGTCTTTTGTCCACATGCAGGACAGATAATTTCATTTTCTTGTAGGCGCTCTATCTTTGAGCCACACTCAGAGCAGAATTTTGCGTTTGCAGAAACAGCTGCACCACAGCTTGGGCATTTTTCCTCAGCCTTTGGAGCCTCTGTATTAGTTGGCTCTTGTGGAACATATCCCTTGAACATTTCGCCCATATGAGGAGCTAAATGTCCAGCTGCTGCCATACCAACGCCAAGACCAACCATATCGCCAGCAACTGAGCCACCAGTGATTGTCATATTACCAATACCAGCTGCATATGCCTCTTGAACCTCTTTTTGGAACACGTCCTTCATATTGTAGCCTTGAGCCTGCATAATTTCAGCTTGTGTATAGCCAGCAATCTTTTGTCTTTCAGCCTCTGCCCTTGCAATTGCTGTCTTATTTTCTTCTTCCTCGAGAATAGCCGCTCTTTGTGCTCTTGCCTTTGCAGTATCAACTGCTGCAGTAGCCTCAACAACCTTTGTTTTAAGGGTCATTGCATGAAGCTCACGGAATTCCTTGAAGTTTTTATCGGTATTTGGGTCTGGGAGCATTACATTTGTAATGTAAAACTCTGGAATTGTAAGACCATATTCCTCAAAGCCAGGAAGAATATTCTTTTTTAATGTTGCTGATAATGATTCAAGATTTTCATCAATTTCAAGAATATCAATATTGTTTTGCTTAATTGAGCTTGAAAGATGTGTCTTTACAGCTGTTGAAATAAGTGGACGGAAGCTGTTTTGGAGTGACTTTGTAAAGTTTTCTCCACCCTCTTGCCATGCAATTCCGTTTGTTGTGCCTACAAGCTTAACTAAAAGCTTACGAGAATCAGAAACAGCAAGGTTCAATTCACCTGATGCACCGATTTCAAAAGGAATGCCAAGTGTTGGCTCGATAAAGCGAATATGCTCAGGTGTGCCCCACTTAAGTCCCATTTGAACTGTCTTGTTAACAAAATAAACCTCACAGTGGAAAGGACTGTTGCCTCCTGTTAATCTGTTTACAAATCTCGACAAAATAGGCATATTTTGTGTTTCGAGAGAATAACGACCAGGACCAAACAAGTCAAGTGCCTGACCATTTGCGAAGAAAATAGCCTCCTGTGACTCATGAACTATAAGCTGTGAGTGAGAATTGAAATCCTCTTTAGGATGCTTCCAAATAAAGGTATTATTGTCACCTTCATATTTAATGATGTCTGCTAATGCCATATCTACTTTCCCTTTCTTTTAATTTAGGGCGCTTGCCCCTATAATATTGCTTTATATATTTTATCATAATAAAGTAGTGGTGTCAACACATTGTTGTTTTTTTCTACATTATGCACAATTTTCCAATAAAATGCGCGTTATTTTGCTTAATTTTTTTACATTTTTAAACAAAATGGGACAGAAAACTAAACTTTCTCTGTCCCTTTTTTCGTCCTTATTCTTCTGTTTCAAATTCGCTAAGGTCGGCACCTTCTATCTCGTCCCTTTTAATGTTGCCCTTTACTCTTTCGTAATAGGAGATTTTTTGGCGAATCATAGCGATAATTTCATTTTGAATTGTCATTTTTTCATTTTTTGAAACGACTGATAGCTTTTTAGCTATGTCCTCGTTTAGCTTAATTTTTAAAATTTTGTTCTTTTTCATATTCTTTAGGTACCTCTGTGGTTTTCCTTCTCATATATGAGAAAACTTAGAATTAGTTAAAGTATTTTTTGTCAAGTGAACGTAAGCCAATTGCCTCCGCTATATGCTGTGGTAATATCTCCTCGCTACCACCAAGGTCAGCAATTGTACGTGCCAAGCGCAAAATTCTATCGTGGCCACGTGCAGAAAGCCCAAGGGCGGTAAATGCCCTTTCCATAAGTGATGAGCATTCGGGGCTTAGGCGACAATATTTTCTTAAGTGGCTTGGCTCCATTTGTGCGTTTGAATTAATTGGAGTGCCATTTTGGCTCACCTCGTTTTTTAGTCGTGCCTGCATAATTTTTCTTGCACGATTCACGCGCTCCCTTATTTCCTTTGAGGACTCTGCCTTTTGCTTTTTAGAAATCTCATCATAGTTTAGTGAGGCAACCTCAATTTGAATATCAATTCTATCAAGAAGTGGACCGCTGATTTTAGATACATATTTTTTGATATCCTCTTTTTTACAGGTGCATGGGTGCGTTGGGTGACCGAAATAGCCACACTTACAAGGGTTCATTGCGCACACAAGCATAAATGATGAGGGGTATGTAATTCTGCCAGCGGCACGAGTTATTGTAATTTTTCCGTCCTCGAGTGGTTGACGAAGCGACTCTGTAACTGAGCGATTAAACTCAGGTAGCTCGTCAAGAAATAATACGCCATTATTAGCAAGAGAAACCTCTCCGGGCACAGGAATTTTGCCACCGCCAACCAAGGCTGGAGCTGACATTGTATGGTGAGGAGCACGGAATGGTCTTTGTCGAATTAGCGACACGTCCTCGGGTAAAATTCCCGAAACAGAATGGATTTTTGTAGTTTCTATTGACTCCTCAAAGGTCATTTCTGGCAAAATAGATGGTATGCGCTTAGCTATCATTGATTTGCCTGTACCGGGTGGGCCAATAAGTAGTAGGTTGTGTCCGCCAGCTGCTGCAATTTCAACTGCGCGTCTTACCGCCACCTGTCCCATTACATCCTCAAAGTCTGGGGCTGATACCAATCCCCCCTCTCCCTCTTCATTATATGTAACAGGGGTGATTTTAGATACCTCATTAAAGTGATTTACAAGATATGTTATATTTTTAACGCCATAAACCTCAACGCCCTTGATAGCGCTTGCCTCTTTTACATTTTCAAGAGGTACAAAGAGCTTAGTTTTCCCCGCTTTTTTTGCTGCCGCTGCCATACACAAAATGCCATTTACGCGGCGCACCTCACCAGACAAGGAGAGTTCACCAATAAAGCAACAATCATCAAGCTCCTCTGGGTGTGAAAAAGCCTCTGAATTTAAAAGCACACTAACTAAGATAGCAAGGTCAAAGGACGAGCCCTCTTTTCTTTTGTCGGCTGGAGCAAGATTTACTATAATTTCCTTTTGTGGAAATGGCAAGCGAGAATTAATTGCCGCAGCCCTTACCCTTTCCTTTGCCTCCTTTATTGCATTGTCAGGAAGTCCAACTATTTCAAAGCACGAAAGATTTTTTGTCGAGTGGCACTCAACGGTTACTAAATACCCGTCAATGCCAAAAAGACCCGCGCTGTATGCCATACTAATCATAATTTACCTCGTAGAAAATATCTTGATTTAATTATAAATCAAACACGGGTGGTTGTCAATATAAAAAGTGGGAGGCAAATTGCCTCCAATACAAAAGCATTTTAATCCCTCCGTCGTTTCCCTTTGGCAAACGACACCTCCCTTTACAAAGGAGGCTTGTTTGGACGAAGAGATAGGGAGGAAAAATCGGTGAATTTTCCCCGAAGGTGTACTTGGTACTCCGAGAGGGGAAAGTCGCCGATAAAAAACAAAAAGCGTTTAGCTTGGAAGAAAAGCCTTGGCTTTTCAACATTATATCAATAAAAAAGGAGCACAGACTAAATTTGTGCCCCTTATTGCTTTTTGTTTTTGGTTTTACCCCTATGTCAACGTCCTTATCACGCTTCTATTGCTTTAAGTATCTTACGTGCAATCATCATACCGCCAACCCAGTTTGGATGAACTCTATCCCATGAAATATAAGCTGGGTAGCGATATTTTAGGTGGTTATCAAAGTCCTCTTGCACGTCTATGTACTTGATATTGTACTTTTCTGCGTACTTCTCTACAACCTCTTTGCAGATTTGAGCATATTCCTTCATGCGCTTTTTCATTGGGTCATCATTATTTGCTTCCATATAAAATGGGCTAATTGCAAACATGCCTTTTACGTTTGGAAGTGTTCTTTCACAAATTGCCTCTATATTAGCGCGATAGCATTCAGGAGAAAGAAGGCTGTTATCAAGATTTGGCTCATCAAATTGTCTCCAAACGTCGTTTGCACCTATCATAAAGAACACCCAGTCAGGGTTGCATGCCTCTACGTTTTTCTCCCAGTTTGCAAGCATATCCTTGCTTGCTGCACCACTTTCACCTACGTTTATAATACGTAACATTCTATCTGGGTAGTCAATTGCAAGGCTTGAGTCAACCATACGAACGTAACCATTACCAAGTCCCTCCCAAAGTCCCATACCATAAGGGCGCTTTCTACCGCAGTCAGTAACTGAATCTCCTGCAAATACTATTGTTTCTCCATTTTGAAAAATCATTTTTGTTTTCTCCTTGTTGTTTATGTTTAATAATTTTACAATAATTAAATTGGAAAAATCCCTCCGTCTGCGTTGCAGACACCTCAGCACAAGGCATACCCACAAGGGGCACCTTTACAAAGGGGGCTTTATTTCTTTTTTTGTAATGGCTTTTTCTTTTTTACTGAAAAGCCGAATTTTCCAATACGTTCACCAAGCTTGTAATATTCGCCGTGTGCAAAGGCACAAAGATGTGCACGATTAATGCAGAGCTTTTCACCCTCCAAAAGTGATTTTTCCACATTTACTGCCAAAATATCGGCAAGGAACATATCGTGTGAGCCAAGTGGAATTATATCAGTCACCCTACATTCTATTGAAATTGGACATTCGCCTATCATTGGCACATTAATCTTACTTGCTTTTTCCTTGGTCAATTTACATTTTTCAAACTTATCAACCTTGCGCCCTGTGTGCATTCCACAAAAATCTGCCACCTTGGCAAGACTTGCAGGCGTTAGGTTTATTACAAACTCACCTGTGCTTTTTAGTATCTCATAAGAATATCTCTCGGGTCGCACCGAAATGTATGTTTTAGGGGGTACTGTGTTTGTAACTCCGCACCACGCAACGGTTATTATGTTAGATTTTTCCATATTTCCAACAGTTACCATTACACTTGGCACAGGTGCCACAAGCGCTCCCCCACGCCAGCTTATTTTTTCCATTTTATCTCCAGCTTGGTTTTTCTTCTTTAAAGTTTTGACAAAGATTTATTATCTCGTGTCCGAGCTTTGTTGCGTATCTATATGTTTGACCTGTTCCACTATTATATTTACCATTATAATAGGTAATTACATAGCTTGAATTTTCAACCATTTTATAGTTTCTTATCTTCATGCATTGGTTGTTATAGTAGTTTTGGGGCATATCGACATAGTCAGCGTGATTCAAAATCTTTTTGTACATCCATTTTTGCTGAAATTTCCAGTATTTGTCCTGCTCAAGGCATGGCACATATACATGAAGCTGAACATCCTTGCCAGCTTTTCTTTGGCGAAGCACCTCAAGGGCAGCCTCAGTATCAAAGCCGAGCGCGCCTCCAGCTATAAATATTTTGACTCCCTTTTCAATCAATGACTCAATTGCCATACGCAAATTTTGCTTTGAAAAATCCGAGCCGAGGTCACGGTGACCTGTAAAGCAGCATGCAATTCCCTTTGACATATAAACCCTCCTTAAAACTTCATTTTAATTATATCACCAAGATGCTTCAAATACAATAAAAACTTTAATTTTATTAAGCCGATGCTTAAAAATATTACTTTTTTTCGTTGACAAAGTTCTTCGGTTGGCGACACTATATGTCGGTCTTTGTTTTTTGGTGCTGATTTCAACCTCTATTCGCCCATTTTTGACAGCGCAAGGTGACAAACTAACGCTCTTTAAAAAGATATAATTAAGAAAAAAGCCACTTTGGCAAATTTAGGAGCTTTTATGATAAAACCACTTTTGAAAAAGAAATTTGAAATTCCCGATTGGGCAAAAAAGGTAGCTTTAGAGGTATTTGTGTTTCTTTTGTCGTTTTTTGCCTCTTATGCACCCTTTGCCTTTGACACATACCCCTTTGCCCTTGCAATTTGTGCCTCCTCAAAAAGACAAGCACCATTTGCGTTTTTGGGTGCTGTGCTTGGCACTATTCTCTTTTTAAATGCTAATCCCGTTTATTTAGTTGCTTATGGTGCACTACTTGTCTTAAGGCTTATTTCCTCATCATTTAAAAAGCCAAAGGAAAAGCCACAGCTTGGCAAAAAAACAAATAGCTTTTTTAGTGAGCTCTTCACGGAAAGCTCTATTTTAAGGGTGCTTTGTGCATTTGCAACAGCACTTGGCATTGGTGTTTTTTATATGATAGTCAATGGCTATTTAATATATGATATTTGTGCGCTATTGTTCTTTTGCTCGTTTTGTCCCGTTTTAACCTTTACACTGATTGGTCTTTGGGAGGGTCGTGGGTCAAATCGTTCA
>JAZOCP010000127.1:0-5720 GCA_045596585.1 Eubacteriales bacterium | reverse complement strand
GATTGAGAAAGAGACTTGCTTTTGGTATTAAGTGCCACCTTTGGTGTTTTTCCGCTTATATCAGTTTTTAAATTGTAGATAACATCACTATCAATTAGAGCGGCCCCTGTGTTTTCCTTTGGCGTTTCATTTGCAAAAATAGTTACATTGGCATTCTCAATTGGAAGGGCTCCATTTGCTGTTTTAACGTTCACAACCAAAAAACCTATTTCTTCGTTAGAATTATTCATGAGTAACCTCCATGTTAAGCGTTGCTATCTTATAGGTTATGCAAAAAAAATTGTCTTGCTATTGACAAAAAATATAAAATGGTCTATAATTCTTCATAGTGAGTTCGAAACCATCCTCACTTAAAACAAAACTAGGAGATAAAAATGAATAAAAATAGGATTCGCCATTTAGTAGAGGCATCAATTGTAGCCGCTTTATATGTGGTTTTAACATTAGTGTCAAAGCCACTCACAATAGGATTTGTAGAGATTAGATTTAGCGAGGTGCTTTGTGTGCTTCCATATTTTATGCCAAGCACTGTATGGGGTCTTTTTGTAGGGTGCCTTATAGCAAATATATTTAGCGGAAGCGTTGTCGATATCATCCTTGGCTCACTTGCCACCCTGATTGGTGCATATTTGACATCAAAAATCAAGAATAAATGGCTATGTCCAATACCCACAGTATTATCAAACACATTTATAATTCCAATTGTAATAATGGTATATTCAAAAACATGGGAGTTATCAGCTTATTTCATTAGTGCTGCTGGTGTTTTCGCAAGCGAGCTGGTGTCCGTATATATACTTGGGTTAATACTATTGATTGTTTTAGAAAAAAGAAAAATATTTAAGCGCTGAAAAATCAGCGCTTTTGTTGTATTTTTGTAAAAAATATGATACAATATTAAAAACAAAAAATATGGAGAAATTTATGACTAAAAAGAGAATAATTACATTGATTTTAACAGCTTGCATGCTTATTTCAACGACACTTGTGTTTACATCGTGCGAATTTTTCTTCCCAAAAGAATATGAAATACCCGAGGGCTCAGCAGAATTTCATTTTGTAGATGTGGGACAGGGGGATGCAACACTTATATTCGCAGATGGAAAAACTGTTTTAATTGATACTGGCGAAAAGGACTCTGACAATGTTTTAATAAATTATCTAATAGACAAAGGCGTAGAAACAATTGATTATTTTATCATTACTCACTTTGACTCTGATCATTTTGGAGAGGCGACAGAGGTTTTAGATGAATTTAATGTTGGAAACTTAATTATACCTGATCAAGTTAAAACAACAAAAATGTACACAACATTTATGGCAAAGGTTGAAGAAAAAAGTGACATCTTTGTTTCTGTAATCGAGGACAACGATGATATCGGAACAACAATTACCGTAGATGATACTATAGACCTTGATTCAGAAGACAGGTTTCTTTATGTTGGTGAATTAGATCCAGAGGACAAGGAGGATAAGGGCGATTTGGTTCTTGAGTTTTTCGGACCAGTAAAAGATACATATTCTAACTCAAATGACTACAGTATAATAGTTCTAATAAGATGGGGACAAAATAGTGTATTATTTACAGGCGATGCTGAAGAAAAAGCAGAGGAAGCACTTGTTGATAAATATCCATTCACCCTTTCATCATGTATAGATTGCGATGTTTTCAAGGCTGGTCATCACGGGTCAAGCACATCGTCAAGCCAAGAAATTGTAGATGCAGCATCACCAGAGTATGTAATAATCAGTTGTGGTTATGAAAATGATTATGGTCATCCTCATTATGAGGCAATGGAAAGGTTTGAGGCAGCAGTTGGAGAGGAAAATATATATCGCACCGATTTGCAAGGAACAATTATCTTGACAACCGATGGCCAAAGCATTACTGTTTCAACTGAAAAATAATAAAAAGGGATGGCAAATTGCCATCCCTTTTAATATAAAATTATTTTTGAACAATTTGATATTTGCTCTCAAATGACTTGTATTCGTCCTCAAATTGCTTATCGTTAGTGTTTTTAACTTGATTGAGATATTTATGAGTGCCAAAGCTATTGTGTGATGTTTCAATAATTGCAACAGCTACGTTAGAGCAGTGGTCTGAAATTCTTTCATAGTTGTTAAGTAGGTCGGAAAGAACAAAGCCAAGTTCAATAGTACATGCACCCTTTTGAAGTCGAGTAATATGATTCATCTTTGTAGTTGCAATTAATTGGTCAATAACCTGCTCAAGTGGCTCAACTCTCTTTGCAATATCAAGGTCATCATTGATAAATGCGCTTGATGTAATTGTTAAAATTTCCTTGATAGCATTAGTTATAACAGCAATTTCTTCCTTTGCCTCGTCAGAGAAGATAATGTTTTTGTTTTTAAGCTCTTCTGAAACGTTAAGAATATTAACAGCATGGTCGCTGAGTCTTTCAAAGTCGCCAATAGTGTGAAGGAGCTTGGAGCTCTTTTTACTGTCAGCATCTGAAAGAGAACGAGATGAAATTTGAACAAGATAGGTACCTATTTGGTCCTCGTATTTGTCAATTAGAGATTCTTTGTCAATGATTGATTGAGCAATCTTTTTATCGTATCTATATAGACTATCAATTGCTAAATCAAGTGTTTCTTTTGAGTGATTACACATCTCCACAGTGAGGTTAGCACATTCAGAAAGAGCAACCGCTGGGGATTGTGTAATAAGGATTGGATCAATATAAGCAACCTTTTTCTTTTCTTCTTTATCCTTAACGAAGAGATAAGCAATCTTGATAAACGCCTTGGAAAATGGGAGAAGAGCAAAGGTTGTAATTACATTGAATAGAGTATGGAAAATTGCAACTCCCCATACATTTATTGTTGATTCAAGGAAGTTAACACCGAATAGACTTAAAATATAAAATGGAATAAAGCAAAGTCCTACTGCAAAAATCTTAATAACAAGGTGAGTTACAGCAACACGCTTTGCATTTCTGTTTGCACCAAGGCTTGAAATAACAGCTGTTACACATGTACCAATGTTAAAGCCAAGGATTAAAGGAATAGCAACGTTAAATGGAATTACTGTGCTTGCAACAAATACTTGAAGCACACCAACAGAGGCTGATGATGATTGAACAATTGTTGTGAATAGTGTAGCTAAAACAAGCCCTAAAAATACACCATACCAAGAGTCAAAGAATCCAATAATGCTTGAAATTGCATTATACACAGTTGGGGTTGTGTTAGGGTCAACCTCTTCAAGGAAGGAAACTGCTTTGGACATAAGATCCATACCCTGCATAAGAATTGCAAATCCTAAGCAAAGAGCACCGATTTCTTTGTTGATTCTGTTTCTTTTGCCGAAAAACATTATTAAAATAATGCCCAAAGCGGCAATTAATGGTGCAAAAAATGATGGTTTTAACAAGTTAAGGAAAACAAGACCACCACCGTCACCAAGGCCGTCAGACAAGCCTGTAATCCATGGAGTGATAGTAGTACCAATGTTTGAACCCATCAGCATACCAATGGTTTGTGGCAAGGTAAGTATGCCTGAACCAACAAGACCTACAATCATAACTGTTGTTGCAGATGAAGACTGAATAACAGCGGTAACACCGGCACCTAAAGCCAAGCCCTTAACTCTGTTTGATGCAGCTTTTTTTAAAACACCCTCAAGCTTACCACCGGCCATCCTCTCAAGACCACTTGTCATGATATTCATGCCATAAAGAAATAGAGCAAGACCACCGAGCATCAAGGCAAGATTCTTTAAAATGTAGACAATAACGTCGCTTGTGCCCGCATTAAGAAGTTCTTCTAAATTCATTTTTAAACCCTCTCGGTTTTATTATTTGTAAAATACCTGTAAAAAACTCGTAAATTACATCAAATTTATTATAACATAGAATAGCAATAAAAGCAAAGGGAAAATTTATTTTTTGGAGAAAAATGTCAATTTAAACAAAAACACTCTGTCAAATGAACTGACAGAGTGTTAATATATCTAATTAAACTTTGATAAATTTTATTAAAATTGAGTGTGGGACAAGCTTTCCAACTATTCTAAGAAGCTTATAAGAAAGGGTAGGCGTATAAACCGCACGTCCTCTTTTGGCAGCTTTTATTCCACCATTGGCAGTTTTTGTAGGGTCACAATAGGGCAGTGTACCAAACAATTTTTTACCACTGTCGTCAAGACCCGCGACACCGAAAAATTCTGTTTTCATAGGACCAGGGCACACAGCGGTAACATTTATACCTTTTTTCTTAAGCTCGTTTCTAAGCGCACGGCTGAAATTTAACACATACGACTTTGAAGCGGCATAGGCGGAAAACTTTGCAACCGGTGCAAAAGCAACTATTGAGGAAATATTAATAATTTTTGAGCCCTCACTCATAAAATTTATTGCAATAGAGGATATTTGGGTAAGTGCTCTTACATTAATATCGATCATACTTGCTTGTTTTGATTTGTCAATTGTTAGAAAATCACCAAAAAGGCCAAAGCCAGCATTATTTATAAGATATTTGATGTTAGGCTTTTCTTGCTCAAGAATTGAGTTGAGACGATCAATAGAACTTTCATTGGTTAAGTCCATAGAAAGGACCCTGTGTCCAATTTTTCCATATTTCTGACACAAATCTATCAAATTGCTTTCTCGTCTTGCGATAACCCAAACCTCATCAAGAGGCTCATTCTGTAACAATTTGTAAAATTCCTTGCCAAGGCCACTTGATGCACCTGTAATAATAGCAATATTCATTAATATCTCCTTAGAAAGATAATTTTTTTAAGAATGTGCAAGCACATTCGCTCCAAACTTTTATATCTTCATGATCGTAAGCAAGACCAAGACCATGGCATCCATTTGGGAAAATGTGCAATTCAAAATAAACTTTGTTTTCGCTAAGAGCACTAGCAAGTGCCAAAGAATTCTTGACTGGAACAGCTTCATCATTTGCAGTGTGCCAAATAAAAGCAGGGGGTGTGTTTGAATTTACGTTTTTTTCGCATGAGAAAAACTCAATTAAGCCTTTGTCTTCCCATTCGTTTAAAAGTAGGTTTTGTCTTGATCCCAGGTGAGTGAATTCATCGTTGAATGTAACAACTGGATAACATGGGATAAATGCATCAGGACGAGCAGAAAGATCGTCGATTTCATCGTTTTTTGGGTAAGCTTCAAAATCATATAGAGTAGAAGCAGAGCATGTTAGATGCCCACCAGCAGAAAAGCCACAAATGGCAACCTTTTCATATCCAAGGCTTCTAATGGTTCTAATAGCACGTTGTGCATCGGAAAGAGGCGCAAATTTATGACATTTGCGTACATTGTAGTCAAGTGTAAATGCATTAATTCCATGCTCATTGAACATTTTTGCAATAGGTGCTTTTTCATGGTCTGCCTTGCCACCATATCCTCCACCCGGACAAACCAAAACAGCTGTTTTTTTGTTGTTCACAATAAACGGGGTAATTGAAGGCTCGAATGAATTTTCCGTATAGTCGATGTAAGGTGGATTTTGCCAAAGCATTATTTTTTCCATGATAAGCTCCTATAAACTAATGTATAAATGTGGTGATTTTAACCAAAATTAGTATAACATTATTTGTCTTCATTGTCAATAAAAATACAGAGTAAAAAAAATTCATAATTTTCAAAAAAAGTATTGACAAAGCAAGTATTGTGTGATATTATAGGTAGGCATTAAATTGTATGCCCTTGTAGCTCAGAAGGTAGAGCACT
>JAZOCP010000126.1:0-5211 GCA_045596585.1 Eubacteriales bacterium | reverse complement strand
GTTGTTATAGGTGCTAAGGAATATCCAGAAAGAATTTTAGAGGGTCTTAAAAAAAGCCATAGAGTTTACTCGATTGATGGACAAAAAATTGCCCTTGAGCTTGGTAACTCTAAGGTTCTTAACTCGGTAGTTCTCGGCTTTGCAGCTTCATTTATTGGCTTTGATAAAAATGCATGGCTAAATGTGGTTGAATCAACTGTACCACCAAAAACAATTGAAATTAATAAAAATGCTTTCGCACGTGGCTACGAGGCAGAAAGATAATAGAGGAAAAAACTATGATTTGGAACGAAACAAAAGAATGTATGTCAAGAGACCAAATGACAAACTTACAAAGTGCACGTCTTGTAAAGCTTGTTGACTACGTTTACCACAATGTTGAATTTTACAGAAAGAAGATGCAAGCAATCGACTTAATGCCTGGTGATATTAAGTCGATTGAGGATATCACAAGGCTTCCTTTCACTACAAAGGATGACCTTCGTGATAACTACCCATTTGGACTTTTTGCTGTTCCTAATTCTGAAATTGTAAGAATTCACGCATCAAGTGGCACAACTGGCAAGGCAACTGTTGTTGGCTATACAAGATACGACCTTGATGTTTGGGCTGAGTGCGTAGCAAGATGCTTATCTATGGCTGGTGTTGGCAAGGATGATATTATTCAAATTGCATACGGCTATGGTTTATTTACTGGTGGTCTTGGCGCACATGGTGGTGCTGAAAAAATCGGTGCAACCGTTGTTCCTATGAGCACAGGCAATTCAAAGAAGCTAACTACTATGATGGTTGACTTTGGTGCAACTGCTATTGCTTGTACTCCTTCATATTTATTACATATTTCCGAGGTTTTAGAGGCTGAGGGTCTTCTTGATAAAATCAAGTTAAAGGCTGCTATTTGTGGTGCTGAGCCTTGGACTGAAAAAATGCACAAGGAAATTGAAACAAAATTGAACATTAAGGCATATGACATTTATGGTCTTTCTGAGATTATGGGACCTGGTGTTGCATGTGACTGTGAATATCACAAGGGACTTCACGTTTGTGAGGACCACTTCTACCCTGAAATTCTTAATTCTGCTACACTTCAGCCAGTTGCTGATGGTGAAACTGGTGAGCTTGCGTTTACTACTCTTACAAAAGAGGGTATTCCTCTAATTAGATATAGAACTAAGGATTTAACAAGCATTGACCACTCTACCTGTGAATGCGGACGTACAAGCGCACGTATTTCAAGATTTAAGGGCAGAGTTGATGATATGCTTATTATCAGAGGCGTTAACGTATTCCCAAGCCAAATTGAGGCAGCTCTTTGCGAGGTTGAGGAGGTTACACCTCACTATATGATGATAGTTGATCGTATTAACAATCTTGATACTCTTGAGGTTCAGGTTGAGGTTGACCCTAAGTATTACACTGACGAGGTAAGAGCTATTGAGGCGCTTACAAAGAAGATTTCACACGTAATTCAACAAGCACTTGGCATTAATGCTAAGGTTAAAATTGTTGAGCCACAAACTCTTGTTAGAAGCGAGGGTAAGGCTGTTCACGTTGTTGACAAGCGTAAATTATATTAATTAAAAGGAGAATTATTATGTTTGCTAAACAATTAACTGTATTTATTGAAAATAGAAATGGTCGTTTATCTGAGGTTTTAAACGTACTCAAGGAAAACGATGTAAATATTTTATCACTCAGCTTAGCTGACACAACAGAGTTTGGTCTTCTCCGTCTCATTGTTGACAAAGCTCAGCTCGGCAAGGAAAAATTACAAGAAAGCGGATTTTCTTCACTTCTTTCTGATGTTTCTATTATTGAAATTCCACACAAGGCTGGTAGCCTTCAAGCGCTTCTTAAGGTTATTGATGAGAGTGGCGTAAATATTGAATATATGTATGGTCTTTCAATTGGCTCAACTGAAGCTCACGTTGTATTAAAGGCAAATGATACTAAGAAGGTTGATGATATTTTAACCGAAAATGGTGTTAAGACCATTACCTGCGAGGAGCTTGCCAAGCTATAAGAGGCAAAAATGATAATAGATTTTCACACGCATATATTTCCCGACAAGATAGCATCTAAGACTATTGAATTTCTCTCCGGCAAGGGTGGTATTCCACCATTTGCCGAGGGCACACACAGATCTCTCTCTTCAAAATTAGAGGAGGCAGGGGTTGATATTTCAATCACCTTGCCTGTTGTAACTGCCCCGCATCAATTTGATAGCATAAATCGTTTTGCCTGTGAAATTAATGAGCTATATAAGAATAAATCCCCTAAGCTCATTTCCTTTGGTGGCATTCACCCATTATGCGAGGACATAGAGGGGAAAATGAAATTTATAAAGGAATGTGGCTTTAAGGGTGTTAAAATTCATCCCGATTATCAAGGCGAATTTATCACACACGAGGGCTATGTAAAAATTTTAGAGTGTGCGCGTGACCTTGATTTAATAGTTGTTACACACGCAGGTGTCGATTGTGGCTTTTTAGGTCAGCCTGTTAAGTGCACACCGTCCCTTGCAAAGGAGCTTATTAAAAAAGTTCCACATTCAAAGCTTGTTTTGGCGCATCTCGGTGCTAACGAAATGACAAGCGAGGTGCTCACTTTGCTTTGTGGGGAGGATGTATATTTTGACACAGCATATGTACTTCGTGCAACTGATGAAAAGACCTTTAAAGAGATAGTTAAAATGCACGGAGCTGACAAGATTTTATTTGCAACTGACTCTCCTTGGAGTGATATTAAAAATGATGTTAATATTTTAAAATCATATAATCTTGACAAGGAAACAGAGGAAAAAATTCTTTACAAAAATGCGAAGGCTTTGCTTTCGATATAGGTATTATTATGGAATATAATGAAAAAATGTATGGGCTTGGTAGCAAGCGCTCAATAATAAGAGAAATTTTTGAATATAGCAAGGCGCGCGCAAAGGAAATTGGCGCTGACAAGGTTTATGATTTCAGCCTTGGAAACCCAAGTGTACCTGCCCCTCTTGAGGTAAACGATGCTATTCGTGACTTGCTTGACAAGGAAAGCTCAGTGCTTTTACATGGTTACACCTCAGCACAAGGAGACCTCGGGGTGAGAACTGCAATTTCAGATAACATTAATGAAAGATTTGGTGTTGGAATTAACCCAAATTTAATCTATATGACCTGTGGCGCTGCTGCTTCTCTTTCTATATGCTTAAAAGCTGTATTTGATGAAAAAAGTGGCGAGGAGTGTATAGTTTTTGCTCCTTTCTTCACAGAATATAGAGTGTTTATTGAAAATGCAGGTGGAAAAATTGTGGTTAGCAAGCCACAGGAAAAGACCTTTCAGGTTGATATTGATGATTTCGAGAGTAAGATAAATGAAAACACAAGGGCAGTTATTGTTAACTCCCCTAACAACCCAAGTGGTGTCGTTTATTCCGAGGAAACTATAAAAGCTCTTTGTGAGGTGTTAAAGAAAAAGCAACAGGAATACGGCAAGGTTATTTATTTAATTGCTGACGAGCCATATAGAGAGCTTGTTTATTCTGGTGTTAATGTTCCTTACCTTATGAATTACTATGATAACACCTTGGTTTGCTATTCATATTCTAAGTCACTTTCCTTACCTGGTGAAAGAATTGGCTATATTGCAGTAAATCCAAAAATGCAGAATGCACAAAATATTTATCTTTGTGTTTGTGGTGCAGGCAGAAGCCTTGGCTATGTTTGTGCGCCGAGTCTATTCCAACAGGTAATTAAGCGTTGCTTAAATGCCAAGGTTAATATTGAGGCATACAAGGAAAATCGCGATTTGCTTTATAATAACCTAAGTGAATATGGCTACGAGTGTGTTAAGCCTGATGGTGCATTTTACCTATTTGTAAAGGCACTTGAAAGTGATGCATATAAGTTTTATGAGGCTGCTAAAAAACACGAAATATTAGTTGTTCCTTGTGACGATTTTGGTGTTTCTGGCTATGTACGAGTTGCTTATTGCACATCAAAGGAAACTGTTCTTGGCGCTTTGCCTGCATTTAAGGCATTGGCTGAGGAATATAAAAAATAAAAACAAAAGCACCGAAAAATCGGTGCTTTTTTATTCAAAATTATGTGACACGTGTCTGATTTTATAGGTTGTAATCAGTTAAATATTCCTTGGTGTTTTCTACCATTTCGTCAAACATCTTTCTTGCATCAGCTTGATTACAGGTAACAAGTGGGTCAGATGCAAACGCATTAAAGATAGCCTCAACGTCACGGTTTTTAATAGCCTCAGCAACTGATTCCTGCTCGGTGCAGATTTTTGAAACGAGTGGGTAAATTGAGTTTGGAATATTTCCTGCCATAACTGGGCGAAGTGAGTCAGAGGTGAATACTGCATTTGTTTCAACTACTGCGCCAAGTGGTAGGTTAGGAATTTGACCTACGTTTGGAATATTTACGTTTGTAACAAGGTCACAAAGTCCAAGAAGTGCGCGCATTTGGTTTACACCCTCCTCGCCTGTTCTCCAGATTGCAACCTCTTCCTCGCCTGAAGCAAGCTTACGGCTTCTTTCAAGTCTTCTTTTAAGGTCTTCCTTACGCCATGAAACAGGGGTAAGACCAAATTTCATTTCGCGTACTCTTTCAGGACTTTCGAGATACCACTTGCCTGGGCAGAATTCTGCTAAGTGTCTGTCACCTGCTGCAGAAATGTAGCCAAATCTTTTGAACAGGTCAAACGTTACCTTGCCTGCGCAAGCAAAGGAGTTGTTCATCCAGTTGTTATCGGGCTTTGCAGGTAGTCCATCACTATATTTTTCGCAGTATTTTTTGTAATATGGGAATAGGTCAATGCCATAATAGCTTGCGCTTGTCAGCCAAGTAAAATGGTTTACGGCAACAGGGTTTACCTTGATTTCCTCTCTTGTAGCCTTCTTTCCAAGGAATTCCTCAACTACCCAAGTAAGTAGCCTTTGAGTTCCAAAAACCTCGTGACAGCATCCAAAAGCCTTAATTTCCGGGAAGGTTTGGTAAAGTGCCTTTACACAGAGTGTCATTGGGTTTGTATAGTTGATAACCCATGCATTAGGACAGTATTCCTTTACGTAGTTAGCAATTTCCTCAAACATAGGAATTGTACGCATTGCCCTTACAATTCCACCAGGGCCAGTTGTGTCTCCTACTGATTGGTAAATACCATATTTTTCAGGTGTATGTACATCGGACTCCATCTCGTCGAAGGTGCCGG
>JAZOCP010000125.1:0-8151 GCA_045596585.1 Eubacteriales bacterium | reverse complement strand
AAAACCTGCTTTATGGTAGGTGTCCTTTTGCCTCCTTTTTGTTTTATACACTTGCTTCGTTTTCAAGCTTAACTACTGGTTGTGCTGCTGTATATTTTGCGCACTTTACATTAAGAACTGTTTCGCCGTCTATTTGCGCTGAACAAGGCTCTGCAAACTCAACTGTAATTTCCTTACCTGTAAAAACAGCTGTTCTCTTTTTGTTCTTTAGGTGCTCACCCTTAAAGATAGATGGGAACAAAATAAGTGTTTTTAATTTGCTCTTTCCGTGGAAAAGCATAACTGAAACTGTTCCCTCTTCGTTGTTTCTTTTTTGGTCTGGTGTTGCTATCATACCACCGCCATAGTATCTACCCCACATAACAGGAGCGAGCCACGCATAGTCGTATTTATGTACCTCACCATCTACTGTAATTGTAACAGACCTTGGCTTAAACTTGCCAAGAAGACCCTTAATTGCAATTCCTGTATAGTTAACCTTCTTTTTGCCTGCTGCCTTTTGACGGTCACCCTCTTCACAGCAATAGCCATCAATACCAAAGCCAACACCATTGATAAAATATGATTTTTTACCCTCAATTTCGCACACAGGTAAGCGTTTTAGATGCTCTGTAATCTCTACTGGGTCATCACCACCTGTAACCTCTAAGTCGTTCATAAAGTCGTTTCCTGTGCCAAGCGAGAATATAAAAATTCTATTTTTCAAATTAAGTCCAGCTGTATCATTTACAAAGCGGTTAATTGTGCCATCACCACCAAACAAAACAATATCAGCCTCGGAATCTGTAAACATGGTTTTAAAGTCAACCTCTTTTACGTTGTAAACAGAATTTTCTGCGCCAACACGAGTTGCATATTCTCTTGCTTTTTCTTCTGCTGTGCCTCCACCTGCACTTGGGTTAAATAGTATGTAGTAGCTCATATAGTTACTTCCTTTTTTTATTTTTCGCCATTGATTTTACATTTTAATTATAAAGTTAAAATAAACAAATTTCAATCATTTTTTGACTATTTAGTCAATTTTATCTATTTAAAATCAACATTTGAGCCTTTTTTCTTACCTCAAGAAGTGATTTTTCGTCATGTGGGTAAATTCTAAAGCCCTTCTCAAAGCCGTATTCCCTTAAAAGTGCCTCTGCTTTTTTTCTGCCTATTTTTTCCTCAAGTGTATAAAAAAGTCGCATGTCTTGAAGTCCGTCATAAAAAACCTCGTGACGAATTGAGTCAAGTGCGCCATTTTCACCTGGGTAAACAATAAACGCATCACCACTTTGAAACGCACCCGCGCCATCATTTATTTGATATGGGTCAATTGCCTCGTCTGAAAGAACGGTGTTATAAAAGTTGTAGCCCCATTGTAAAAAGCCACTGATTTTATTTAAGTATAGTTGAATTCCAATTACGCGGTTTCTAAGTGAGGTATATGACATAAATCTATTTGATAGCATATCACCACTTTCAGCACAGCAATAGTATGCAAAAAGATTTTCAACCTTGTTTTCAAGGAATGTATCAATAGCTCTTGTCGAGCAAACTGCCACATCGACAAGACCAAGCTTATAAAAATCATAGTGACTAAGCGCATCTGTAACTGGTGCATCTGGCATTAAGCTCTTAAATAGTGCGTGCACCTCGCGATATGTATCTATGCAGTTTTCATTTGGCTCATCAGAGAGGTGAAAACGGCATTTTTCCCACACTCCCTCGGCTAAAAGTCTATTTTTTAGCTGTGGCAATAGCGCTTCTAAAAACTCTTTATACTCCTTTGAGGTGGAAGAATTTTCCCAACCGAAAATCCTCTTTTTCTTGCCATTTACAGTCGCTATTACCTTTGGTGCACACTTAGCGCCCCACTGGGTAAATAGGTGGCTCATTTCATAGTACTTAATACCAAGCTCGCCCGCTCTTTTCATAAACTTAATTAGCCTATCAAAATTAAAAGAATAAGCGCCATCGTTTAAATAAACATCTATTAGCTGAGCTGTTTTTCTCTCGCCACCCACGCGAGTATCAAGAGGTGGGGTAAACATAGGTACAAGTAGCATATTCATACCGTGATTTGTAGCTACCTTTATATAGTCATCCATTATTTCATTATACTTTTTTGAAAACATCGGTAGCTTATAGTAATTTGCAATTCCATCATAGTGGAACCAGTTTGTATAAATTAGCTCCTGCTCCTTAAGCTCAATATCTAAAACCTCAAGGGTATAGGTTGCCTTAAGTGGCTCACACCAAGGGGCGTATAGAATAATTTCAATTCTATGCTTACCAACTGGCAGCTCTCCCTTTACAGTAAACCAAAGGGTGCTATATTCACAGGCGCGTGCCTTTGCCTCACCATTCTTAAGAGGTCTTAAAATCTCTGGACAAGCAAATGATTTATCGGAGAAATAAAAGCCATCGCCCTCCCATAGATTTGGCGTTGTACAGGCAACATATTCTACCTGCCTATATGTAATAAAGTCCTTTATAGGACTTTTTATCTCCACCTTAATATCATTTGCAAAGCGATTATATTTATATGCAACCTGAAATGCAAAGACCTCATTTTTTGCCATAGTTCCGCTTTTTTCGGTCTTTGGCTTTTTGTGTAATAATACCTTTTCAAGGCTTGATACTGTATAAATTTCTGGCATTATATTATCTCCTGCTCGTTAATTATTAGCTTGAACTTTAATCCTAATCTTTCTCCTGCCCTTTTACACATTAGCATTCTTCCAAGGAAAATTTCAAAATAGTTCATAACCGAACTAATTTCTGTATCAATTTTCAATTCAAGCGCTATCTCTGTTTTTTCGCAGTTTATTTTAATCTCCGAGCCATAAACGGAATAGTTTACCCTGTCGTGAATATCGAATTTAGTCATATCATTATTTCGTACACGTGTACGCCTAACATCGCTTTTGTCAGCCAAAATAAGGGCAGCTGCAACCTCATTTACAGCCTCACCCTCGCCCTCGTCATGGTTGCCAATGGCTGTAACTATTGTGGCTATGTCATCTGGCTCCATATTTAGGTTATCAAGAATTCTAAATGCCATTACCGCACCGCTTTGTGAATGCTCACGCCTGTTTACAATATTACCGATATCGTGTAGGTGCGCGGCAATTTTAACAAGCTCAATTGTATGGCTATCATGCCCAAGGGTAGAAAGAATATACTCAGCGCGGGTGGCAACTAAGCCAACGTGCGCAAAGGAGTGCTCGGTATAGCCAAGGGCTGAAAGCGATTGGTCTGCCTTTTTAATATAAGCTTTTATGCTTTCATTATTCTTTATTTCATTATAGGTTATCATATTTGCCTCTCTTTAATAAGGTATATCATTATTTTAACACATTTTCGACCTTGTTACAATATAATATTTCTCCCTCGAGTTCGTCATTTTGCACAAAATTTTGTTTTTTAATATAAAAAACTTTACAAAATGCACAAAAAATATTGAAAGTATAAATTAAATGTGTTAAAATAATTTCAATAGGCCGAAAATAGCGCTTATTTTTATATTATTCGCTATACTGGCTTTTTAATAATAGGAATCGAGGAACAATCAAAATGGCAAAATTCGCAACAAATGACATTAGAAACGTGTGTATTATCGGACACAGTGGTAGCGGTAAGACCGCAACTATTGAATCAATGCTTTTCAAAGCTAAGGCTACTGACCGTTTAGGTAGAATTTGTGATGGTAACACAGTTTCAGACTACGACCAAGAGGAAATTAAAAGAGGTATTTCAATCGGTCTTTCCGTAGTTAACCTTGAGTGGCAGGGCGTTAAAATCAACCTTATTGACTGCCCAGGCTTTTTAGGCTTTGCAGGAGAGGTTGCAAGTGCGCTCAGAGTTGCTGATGCAGCGCTTATTAATATAGATGCCAAGTCCGGTATGGAGGTTGGTACTGAAATCGGTTGGTATAATGCACTCGAGGCGGGAATACCAAGAGCCTTCTTTATAAATAAATGCGACGACCCTGATGCTGACTTTGATAGAGTATTTACTCAGTTAAGAGAAGAATTTGGTAATTCACTCTGCCCCGTATTTATTCCTATCAAGGAGCCAAATGGCACAATGATGGTTGACTTAAAGACAATGAAGTGCTTCCGTTACTTGCCTAACGGTGAAAGACAAGAGGAGGAAATGACACCTTCTCGTCAAGAAATCGCTGAGAAATATCAAGAGATATTTATGGAGGCTTGTGCTCAAACAAACGAGGAAATGCTTGAAAAGTTCTTCGAGGGTGAGCGCTTTAGCGAGGAAGAGTGTGCAAACGCATTACACGAGGGTATGATTACAGGCTCTATCGTTCCTGTATGGTGTGGCTCATCCGAGAGCATGAGAGGTATTTACTCTATTCTTTCTTCAATTTCACAATCCTTCCCACGTCACACAGCTAAAAAGGTTGAAACTGACGTAAATGGCAATGATGTTCTCATTGAGCGTGAGGGCGAGTGTAAGCTATTTGTATTTAAGACAATTTCTGACCCATTTGTTGGTCGCTTCTCCTTCTTCAAGGTTATGAACGGCGAATTAAAGAAGGATATGACACTTAAAAACGTTTCAACTGGAGCAAGCGAAAAGTTCTCCAAGATTTATACAATTTGTGGTAAAAAGCAAACAGAGGTTGACTCCCTTGCTTGTGGTGATATTGGTGTTATTGCTAAGCTTTCTAACACTAATACATGTGATACTTTATGTGAAAAGTCAGACACAGAGTACGCTAAAATCGATTTCCCAGAGGCAAATATGACCATGGCAATAAAGACCGATGGCAAGGACGAGGACAAGGTTGCAAACGCAATTAACAAGGTGCTTGACGAGGACAAAACCGTTAAGTATGAAAACTTTGTTGAAACTGGTGAATTACTACTTAAGGGTATTGGTGACGTTCACCTTGATACTGTTGTATGCAAGCTAAAGAATAGATATGGCGTTAACATTTCACTTGTTGAGCCAAAGATTGCATATAGAGAAACAATTAAGAAAACTATCAGCGTTGAGGGCAAGCATAAAAAGCAGTCCGGTGGTGCTGGTCAATATGGTCACGTTAAAATTACATTCTCACATAGTGATGAAAACGAGGGTCTAACCTTTACAACAAGCGTTGTAGGTGGTGAGGTTCCAAAGAACTACTTCCCTGCTGTTGAAAAGGGACTTTGCGAGGCTATGGAAAATGGAGTGCTTCTTGGTTATCCAATGGTTAACTTAGCAGCTGACCTCACAGGTGGCTCATACCACGATGTTGACACAGACGAGCTTTCATTTAA
This sequence comes from Eubacteriales bacterium, assembly GCA_045596585.1. Lineage (GTDB taxonomy): Bacteria > Bacillota > Clostridia > Oscillospirales > CAG-272 > RGIG2000. The sequence goes on along the minus strand of JAZOCP010000125.1, from coordinate 2,887 downwards.
GCTTGCAGCGCGTTTAGCTTATAAGGAGCTAACAAATGCTTCTCCTGTACTACTTGAGCCAATTGGTACACTTAAGGTTTCCGTGCCTGAGTCCATGGTTGGTGATGTTATGGGTGACTTAAACAAGCGCCGTGGCCGTGTAATGGGTATGGAGCCAGATCCTCGCCGTCCAAAATATTCAATAGTTGAGGCTGAGGTTCCAAAGTCAGAAATGACAGACTACGTTATTTCCCTACGTGCAATGACACAAGGTAGAGGTAACTTTACATTCCACTTTGTAAGATACGAGGAGGTACCAGCTCAGTTAGCGAGCAAGGTAAAGCCAAACGAGGTAAAATAAGTTTAGAGGGTGTTGCTTGTTGCAACACCCTTTTTAATTCACAAAATTGTTAAATACTGTTTGTTGACAAAATATGCGCTTTTTGTTATAATGGGAATATATTATTATAAATAACTCTTATGGAGGCTTATATGAAAAAGAAAATTTTAGCACTCTTTTTGTCTTTTGTATTGCTAATTCCCTTTGTTCTCATAGGTTGTATGCCAAACAATCAAACGACAAATACAACTAAATCCTTTTATGACGAAATAAAGGACACATATAAAAAGGAAGATTCTGTTAGCTCCGCTGACGAGCTTGTGCTTGATGGCACTTGCCAATCATCGAGCTCAAAATTTATTCAAGTGGTTAAGGATGTATCAACCGACACACACGCCTCTCAAGCCCACACTGTATATGATATTAACACCGGTGTAGCACTTGTAAGCGTTAAGCTTGAGCGTGAATATGCAACAGGAAAAAATTCTTCTCTTTATAAAAGCGTTAGCGTTTCCTATGGTGATAATATATTCGTGCTTTCAGGAACAAAGGCAAGTGGAACAATTGAACATACTGTATTTAATCATTTAGGTAAGGAAGTTGTTAAAGGCTCAGACATTTCATACAGATTTTTAACCGATAACAGATTTATCTTTGATAACAAGCTATTTGTAGTTGACGAAAATGGCAATGGCACAATGGTAAAGGACCTTACCGACTCATACCTATACTATATAGTTGACTCTCTTGAGATATTTGGAGATAGCTATTTATATGTAGATAGCTCATATGTTGCTTATGTGTTTAATAGTAGCCTTGAGGTTAAATATACACAGCAGCTAAAAAGCTCCCCTGCGTCCTCATATAAGGACATCAGCCTTGAATATTTCTATTTAAATAATGGTAATATTTTAGTTCAAGAAACTGGGCTAATTTGTGACTTTGACCCTTCAATCAACCATAATGAATATGATTATGTTTTAAATGGCAAGTGCTACGACCTTAATACATATTTATTTAATATAGAAAATGGTAGCTACGTAAAAACTAACCTTCCTTATGTGCTTGCGCGCTTAGAAATCAAGGACGAGGTAGGCTCTGGCATACCATATGGCTATGAAAATATGGCACTTGGTACAAAAATTGATAATAGCGAGCTTGTTTATACAAATGGTAATGAATATGCGTTTTTACTACTTGACAACACCGCTAAATACAAGGAATGTGACCTTGCAAGAGTTTCAATATTAGGTGAAAACAGATACGCAAAATACGATGGCTTTGCTTATTCTATCTATGACGAAAAGGACAATTTAGTTGGCAAGCTTGATAGAATTGAAGATGTAAACAACGATTTAATTATCACCCCAAGTGCAATTTATGACCACGATTTGAAGGTTATTTATTCACTTAAGAATGCAAGCGTTAAAAAGGTTCTTCCCGACTCAGTGGTTGTTTATTCCTACGATATTGACTTAGGCGCTTATAAATATGAGCTTGTTACTAAGGACAATGTTTCAACCATTTTTGTAGAGTCAAGCACAAATAGAATAGGCTTTGGTCCCTCCTTTATTTATATAGCTGAAACCAAGATAAATGAAGACAAGGAGCTTTGCGAGGTGCTTAAAATTTACTCATCAAGAGGTGAGGAGTTAAAATCCTACGAGATTGATTTTGGAGCATCTATTATTCAATTAGCTAATGATAATTATTCAATTTTAAGAACTGTTAATAAGGACTCAAACGTACTACTAATCATCTTGAAATAACACAAAAGAGCAGACCAAACGGTCTGCTCTTTTTTTGTTAAATTCCAAATATCGAGAATATATAGCCTGCATCTAATAGTGCACCTTGGATATAGAAATATGCAAAAACTATAAATCCTACGAGTGCGACAATTGTTATCAGCACAGAAAGCACATTAACAATTAACTTCTTTAAGAAATTAGTCACTACATAGCTAATTATACCTAAAATACCATACACAGTTGAAGCCTTTGGCTTGCGTGATGATCTTGTAATCCAAATAAATGTGCCTAAATATGGTGGGAACATAAGTGAGAATAGTAATAGGAAGAAGTTTACCCTGTCCTTAACAGGCTTTTGCTCTCTTTCTATCTTGCGCTTGCTTACTCTTTCGCAAAGCTCAACACTTGCAACAGCTTCCTCAACTGGTGTTTCCGCAACTGTCTCTTCAACAGGTTCCTCGATTACAGGTGTCTCCTCGTTAAGAGGCGTTATCTCAATTGGCTCTTCCTCATAGAATGGGGCATCTGCCTCAGGGTCATAGAAGACTGGGGCTGTATATACCTCAGTTCTTTCAAACTCGTTTTCTTCCTCAAATACAGGCTCAGGATACTCTTCAACCTCTGGCTCAATTGCCATAGGCTCAATGTAGTCCTCAAGCACCTCCTCGGGCAAGAACTCTGGGTCTGGTTGCCAATTTTCATCTATTACAGGTGGAACATATGGCTCCTCCTCGATAATAGGCTCTTCCTCTACCTCTAATATAGGCTCCTCGGAAATTGGCTCCTCTACCTCTTCTATAATAGCGCCGTATATTTC
>JAZOCP010000124.1:0-3703 GCA_045596585.1 Eubacteriales bacterium | reverse complement strand
CAAAGTGCATCGGACAAGTTTTTGAAAACCTGTCCGGTGCACTTTGCTTTTATTTTGCATCCGTTCCCGCGCGTATTTCTCATGAGAATTCAAAATTCTCTGAACCGAAGGATTCTCCGAATCCAAACTGCATATATCTGCATGCATCTCTTCACAGCTTTTTCTGCTTTCACTTGACGCCAGACCTACTCACTTTTACCATTGGCGGCCTCCGCATAGTCTGTATGCTTATCAAACTCTTATCAGCGGTTATAAGAATACTATATGTCAAAACAAATAAGTGGTCTGAAATCAAACGATTTCAGACCACTTAGAAGCAATATGCGATTATTCCCACTCGCTCCTGAAAAATAAATCTTAAACAGATTTGCTTATGGGATTTAGCCCGGATTATTTTGATTGCTTTCATTATTCAGATAGTAGAGGCTATCCGATTTTTTGTTGCCAAAACGTTGCCATGTGTCCTAGATTAATTTGTTCAAATCAATGTTCAAACCTGCGGCTTTCATATTGCTACACAGTTGCATTTTCCATGCTCCGGCTGAATCCATCGGAATGTACACAATTCCATCAATATCTCCTGGTTTCTCGATATTCCCTTTAACTAAGGCACATACATTTTTCCTGCCGAGGGCACCAATAAAGAGACCGTGTTCAAAAACGACATTTTGACGCGCGCGAAATTTATTATCTGATTCAGCCATACCTTTCGCCCTTCCGATATCACATTCTGTATACAGAATGATTGCATATGCTGCATCAGAGGTAAATGTTTCGAGTTTTTCTATTATTGTTTTCCCTTCGTCTGGTTGCTCATGAAGAATGATTGCTTCAAGACCAAGTTGTTCAAGTGTCCTTGCAACGGTAATTTTTGCTTCATTATCATGCCCATGAACAATGAACACTTTGTTTCCAGAAACAGAACTGCTCTTTCGTTCTATCTCCGTTACTTTAGAAAAATCGTACTCTTTCAACTGGTTGTATAGTGTGTCGAGTAACCTTTTTATCTTTGCATGTTCCTCTTTATTATAGACCCAGTTGTTTGTATTAATCGCATGAAGATTATCACTATACCATGTACATATGTTTTCAAGACAGTACAATACTTGACTTGCAGAATTTGTAGATAATGCTTGTTCCAATAAAGACAAGTAATTGCTAATTAGTCCACCTGATGTGTAATCAGAAATAACAGCTTTTATTCCTGGAAACTCCATTTTTAGAATTAAATATGGATCTCTATTTTCCACACTATTTCCCCCATAATGTTATAATTTGTAGTACTTCCTGTTCACAACCGAGTTTTATAGAAGGCAAATTTTCTTTAAACAAAACTGCCCGGAAGCCCTTCAAGGGATTCCGGGCAAGTTATAAACCAATTGCGATTATTCTTCTAAAAATGTTGCCAAATCGTTGCCACGAGCGGCTTCAAAATCTCGAAAACCCTTGATATTACAGGCTTTTTTCGACCTCTGAAATTATTCCCACTCAATAGTTCCCGTAGGCTTGGGAGTCAAATCGTAAAGAACACGGTTTACGCCCTCGACCTCGGTGATGATTCTTGCGGTTATCTTGTGAAGAAGTGCGTAAGGAATCTCCTCGATAGTTGCTGTCATAGCGTCGGTGGTATTTACCGCACGGATAATTGCGGGCCAGCCCTCATATCTGCTGTCGTCCTTAACGCCAACGCTCTTCATATCTGGCACAACAACAAAGTATTGCCATACCTTCTCACAAAGACCGTTAATGTCAAACTCCTCGCGCAAGATGGCATCAGCCTCACGAAGTGCCTCGAGTCTATCTCTTGTAATAGCGCCAAGGCAACGAACGCCAAGACCAGGTCCTGGGAATGGCTGACGATAAACCATTTCACGTGGGAGACCTAAAGCCTCACCAACAACTCTTACCTCGTCCTTAAAGAGAAGCTTAATTGGCTCAACAAGCTCAAATTGAAGGTCATCAGGCAAGCCACCAACATTATGGTGTGATTTTACAGCCTTTTTGCCCTCTGCTTGCTTAATGCTTTCAAGAATATCAGGGTAAATTGTTCCTTGTGCGAGGAATTTAATATCATCAAGCTTTCTTGCCTCCTCCTCGAACACGCGTATGAACTCACCACCGATTATTTTACGCTTTGACTCTGGTGCATCAACACCTGCAAGCTTATTAAGAAATCTGTCAGTTGCATCAACATAAACAAGGTTGGCATCAAGTCCGTTTCTAAATACCTCAATAACGTTTTCGCTTTCGCCCTTACGCATAAGACCGTGGTTAACGTGTACGCAAACAAGCTGCTTGCCGATAGCCTTAATTAAAAGTGCGGCAACAACGCTTGAGTCAACACCACCGGAAAGAGCAAGAAGCACCTTACCGTCCTTAACCTGCGCTTGGATTTCTTTAACTTGCTCGTCAATAAACTTACTTGCAAGCTCAATATTTGTGATACGTTCCATTGATTCTGGGCGTACGTTTGACATAGGAATAACCCCCTAAATAAAAAGAATAAAAAAATTATAGCACAATTATTTTTTGTGTGCAATATTTTTATAAAAATTTTTTCAAAAAATTAAAGTCTAAAAGCGCTAAATGCTCATAGCGCTTTTAATTATTTCAAGTGCATCCTTGGCATCCTTGTCTGTAAGGGCGGGGGTGTCTTCAAGTGGGCACTTAAGACCTAAGGTCTTATACTTATGCTCGCCAAGCTTATGAAATGGCAAGACTTCAATTTTTTCAATGCTTGTTAGTGGTGCTAAAAACTCACCAAGAGCGCGTAAATACTCATTTTTAAAGGTAATTTTTGGCACTATTACATGGCGCACACGCAATGGCACGCCTTTTTTATCTATATATCTTGCAAAATCAAGTATGTTTTCGTTTGTATGGCCAGTCAATTTAATATGCTCGTCATTGTTTATATGCTTAATATCAAGCATAACAAGGTCAGAAAGGGAAAGAAGCTTGTCTATTTTTGAAATAAGCTCCTTGTTTTCCTTGTCAAAAACAGCACCAGAGGTATCAATACAGGTGTTTATACCTGCTTTTTTTGCAAGAGAAAATAGCTCTATTACAAAATCAAGCTGTAAAAGAGGCTCACCACCGCTGACAGTTAAGCCACCGGTTTTATAAAAGGGTAGGTTGCGCACCATTTTTTCAAGTACGTCACAAGCCTCGTATGGTGTACCGCCACGACCCCATGTGTCGGGGTTGTGACAGTACAAGCAACGCATATTACAGCCCTGTAAAAATACAACATATCTAACCCCAGGCCCATCAACTGTGCCAAAGGACTCAAAGGAGTGAATATACCCCTTCATTTTAAATATGTGAGTGGAAGGTTCTTGAAATAACCTCGTCCTGTTGCTCCTTTGTGAGCTTTATAAAGTTAACTGCATAGCCAGAAACACGAATTGTAAGCTGTGGGTAAAGCTCAGGATGCTTTTGTGCATCGAGAAGTAGCTCCTTGTCAAATACGTTAACGTTAAGATGGAAGCCACCCTTAGCGGTATAGCCATCAAGCAAGGCAATTAAGTTAGCCTGTCTTTCGTCATCAGTCTTACCAAGTGCGCTTGGAACTATGGTAAATGTATTTGAAATACCATCCTGTGAATCCATAAACGGAATCTTAGCAACGGAGGCAAGGGATGCCACCGCACCACTTTCATCACGAGAGTGCATTGGGTTTGCACCTGGGGCAAACGCCTCA
>JAZOCP010000123.1:0-11887 GCA_045596585.1 Eubacteriales bacterium | reverse complement strand
GTGATGTGCTTAGTAAAAGTGCCATTTTACCGCCTACGTATGCGCCAACGCACATAAAGCCAGCATGTCCAAGTGAAAGCTCACCAAGGAAGCCAACAACCATATTAAGTGAAACTGCAAGAACAATTGCTATTGCTATTTTTTCAAGAAGCTCAACTGTTGAAAGTCGAAGTCCTGTAAAGCCCAAAATTGCCATAACTATTGTAAATGTTCCAATTAGGGCAAAGCTTAGATATTTCTTTACAAACGTCATTATACCTTCTCCCTCCTCTTCTTACCAAGGATGCCTGTTGGCTTAACAAGAAGAACTATAATGAGTAGTGAAAATTCAATAGCTACTGTATAAGGTGCAATTTGTGGAACTGCTTGCGCAAAGCACTCAACAAGTCCAAGAATAATTCCACCTATCATTGCGCCAGGAATAGAGCCGATACCACCAATAACCGCGGCTGTAAATGCTTTAATACCTGGGAGTGAGCCCATTGTTGTTTCAACGCTTGATGCTTCAAAGATAGTTAAAACACTGGCAAGTGCCGCAAGTGCCGAGCCTATTGCAAAGGTTATCATAATGATACTATTTACATTTATACCCATTAGCTGTGCTGCGCCCTTGTCCTCGGAAACTGCAACCATTGCACGACCTATCTTTGTTTTCTTTACGAATAAGGTAAGTCCTATCATTACTAAAGCTACACAAATTAAGGTAATAAGAGTTGATAGCTTGATTTGGAACGCGCCAATTTTTATAATACCATACGTTGGCTCACCCATAAACTTAGGAAATAATTTTATAAGTGGATTTGGATGGTATGTTGTTGGACCTGCTATTGCCTGTGCTAAGCTTTGTAATAGATAGCTTACGCCTATTGCTGTAATTAAAACAGCAAGTGGTGATGCACCACGAAGTGGCTTATATGCTATCTTTTCAATAAATATACCAAGAATTGCGCAAAGTGCGATTGCTGCAACTATTGCAACAAGTGGGTTTATTGGAAGAAATAGTACTATCATATAAGCGCCCACCATGATTATATCACCATGAGCGAAATTAAGCATTTTTGCTATACCATAAACCATAGTATAACCAAGAGCTATCATTGCATATACTCCACCAACGCTTAATCCGTTTATAAAAGTATTTAAAAATCCCATTTTTAATTCCTTATTTTAAAAATAAGTTTTGCCGACGGAAAACGTCGGCAAAGCCTATTTGGTTTTATTATTTTGCTGTTACACCCTTAACTGTGTAAGAAACTGGTGTCTTATTAACGTGACCATTTGTTGCGTTTCCGTTAGCGTCTGTCCACTTAATTGTTGACTTACCATCCTCCTCAGGAGCACCTGTGATGCCTCTGTATGAGAAGTTCTTATCGTTAAATACAGCTGTTAAAATGTTGCAAAGGTCAGATGGAGCAATTGTAGCTGTGATTTCTGCGCCATTGTTTTCAATAGCATACTTCATAGCATCAACAATTGCATATACGCAGTCGTATGCAGCAGCACCGAATTGGTTTAATGGAGCGCTTGCGCCAAACTCCTTAACGTATGCATCAATGTATGTCTTTGCAGCACCTTCTGTTGCACCAGAGTTAAAGTGTGAGAGGTATGAAATACCTTGTGTGATTGTGCTTACATCAAATTCAGCATCGATACCGTCAAGACCGTCGCAACCATAGTAGATAGCATCTGCCTTAATAATACCCTTGCCCTGTTCCATAAACTTAGCAGCTGGCTCTGTGTAAACAGGCATAAAGATTACATCACATCCGCTAAGGTCAGTAACCTGTTGTGTAAAGCTTGACTTTGTAGCCTCTGTGAATGAAGCCATCTTAACCTCACCAAGAGCTGTGCCTAAAGCGCTTATAAAGTTGTCCTTAATACCAACTGAGTAGTCATCATCAGCCTTGAAGAACACACCTATTTTCTTGCCTTGGAACTTTTCCTTAAATACGCCAGCTGAAACTGTACCTTGGTCTGAGTCAGCGAAGCACATTTGGAAACCGTTTGAATACTCAGGGATATCATCACCTGTTGCAGATGGAGTTAGGAAAAATACATTGTCTGATTGTGCATATCCCTTAAACTCAAGACCTGGCTTAGTTGTTACTGTGCCAAGTGAAACCTGCATACCGCCCTCATAAAGGCTTGCATAGTTTGTTGAAATATTGTTTGCATCATGCTTGTCATCAAGCATTTCTACCTCAAACATAATACCGTTTAAGCCGCCTGCTGCGTTAATTTCCTTAACTGCAAGCTCAGCAGAGTTTTTAACTGCGATACCATATTTAGAAGCTCCGCCTGTGAGTGGTCCTGAAATACCAATTTTGATTTTTGTGTTGTCCTTTGCATAGTTCTTATTGCCACCGCATGATGCAAGAATTGCAACCATACCAAAGCAAAGAGCTATTGTAAGAACAACTGCTAAGATTTTTCTTAGTTTCATTTTTGTTTTTCCTCCAAAATATAAAAAATATACATCTATAATATAATTTTTTGTTGAGTATGTCAAGTCTTTTTTGAAAATAAATTAAAAAATGTGCAAATATGTCACACGCGCGTTTGTATTTTGTGTACATTTTCTTTTAAATGCCTATTAAACAGAAAAGCCCACGATTCAACTCGTGAGCTTTTTAAATTATAGATTATAGTATTTGTCAAACTCTGCTGGGTGTGGAATTTTTGACATTTCTGAGCATTCTGCTCTTTTTGCCTTAATGAAGTTATCAATTAATTCGCGTGGGAATACGCCACCTGCGGTTAGGTAGTCGTTGTCCTTCTCAAGTGCATCAAGTGCCTCTGGAAGTGATGCTGGAAGGTGTGTTAATTTTGCCTTTTCCTCATCGCTTAGGTGATAGAGGTTGCAGTCGTATGGACCCCATCCGTTTGCGTGTGGGTCAATCTTATTTTTAATACCATCAAGACCTGCCATCAAAATTGCTGCATAGCAGAAATATGGGTTAGTGGTTGCATCAGGGTTTCTAAGCTCAAAGCGACGCTTATTTGGTGTCTTTGCATAAGCTGGAATTCTAATAACTGCACTACGGTTAGAGGTTGCGTAGCCAACAGTAACTGGCGCTTCAAATCCAGGAACAAGTCTTTTAAATGAGTTTGTGCTTGGGTTGGTAATTGCGCAAAGAGAGTTAATATGCTTTAAAAGTCCACCCATAAAGTAGTGCGCCTCTTTGCTTAGGTGTGCGTAGCCATTGTCGTCAGAGAAAACAGGCTCACCATTTTTAAGAAGTAGCATATGCACGTGCATACCACTACCAGCCTCGCCATAAATTGGCTTTGGCATAAACGTTGCACTCATTCCATATTTTAAAGCGGTATTATGAATGATATATTTAATCATCATTGTTTTGTCTGCCATATCGGACATTTTGCCAAGCTGTGGCTCAATTTCAAACTGACCTGAGGCAGCAACCTCTGGGTGATGATAGTTAATTTCAATGCCCATTTCCTTCATAAGTAGGCACATTTCGCTACGACACTCATAGGAAATATCAAATGGCTTTGCAATATGATAATTCTTTTGCTTTGGAACGACAACGCCTTGACCCTGTGTCGCTGAATTCCAGTAGGATTGCTTTGCATCAACAGTTGCGCTGATGTTTTTGGGGCTTACCTCCCAGCCAACATTGTCAAAGAGATAGAACTCAAACTCTGGTAAAATTAGCATTGTGTCAGCAATACCAAGCTCATTCATGTATTTTTCAGCTGCCAAAACTATATTTCTTGGGTACTGTGGTAATGGACGATTTTCTGGGCTATCTATAATCATAGCGTTACCAGTCATTGAAATTGTTGGAATTTCGCAGAATGGGTCAATAACCGCTGTATCTGGGTCTGGGATAAATACCATATCACTCTTTTCAACCACTGCGTAGCCATAGTTTGATGCATCAAAGCCGATACCACTCTTCATTGTGTCCTCTGAAAAGTTTTCAGCCAAAATTGTAACGTGTCTATATTGACCGTTTATGTCAACCATTTTAAAGTCAACCATTTTTATTCCGTTTTCCTTAATCATATTAAGGACGTCTTGAACTGTTTTTGCCATCTTTTTTCTCCTCCTTGTGCGCTTTTGCGCCATATATTTTTATTATACCAAATTATTCTATCTTAGTCAAGTAAGTAAAAAAGGCAGGAAAAATCCTGCCTTAATTTTATTCATCCTTGCCAACTGTTACATTTCTTACTTTATACCAGTATTCCTCTGGTACTAAGGCTGAAACATCCATTTTATTGCCATCGCTATCGTAGTAGCAATAGCCAGTTTCTAAAATACCAGCTGGTGTATTGTATTCCTTATTTATATGAATTTCATCAAAGCTACCACCAGAAATACTAAACATTTCTTGGGTGCCATTTAAAGAAAGAATTTTAATTTCTCCGCCAGTAATATTCACGGATCTAACCTTGGAAATTGTAATGTTAGCGAACATACCGCCCTCAATTGACAAGCTACCACCATAGGTGCAAATATCGCTTGCAATCAAACCTGCACCTACACTGTCCTTTATTGTAAGGCTACCGTCCTCATACAGTCTAAAGGAATAATTTGACATACTATTTAGTGTCTTTCCATTTAAATCAAGAGTAATGGTATAATTTTCAACATCAATTGCGTTCGCTAATGTATCGTTTTCTAATACAATTGTACATTCGTCATTTTGTATAACTGCATAAGCAGCATCTTCAAGGGTAGAATAGTAGCTTTTTGTACCATTTATAGTGATGCTTGCAGCTGCTACAAAGCCATTACAAAAAGAACAAATGCCTGTATTTAAGTTCACTTCCTTATGCTCAATCGCCCCACACGCTGTACAAATGCAATTTTCATCAAGAGTGTGAATATATTCCCCACAGTTAGCGCATTGGCAAGGCTTAGATGAACTGAATTCATGTTCTGTGATGCCACAGTTTTCGCATATGCAATTGTTGAGTCTGTGAGAATCATATGCTTTTACTACAATTTGCTCACAGTTAATGCATTTTACCGCTGTTGTGCAGTCGCCATCGTCCTCTTCGGCAGTATGGCTTTCATTTGCTTCCTTTACAAGCCAGCCACATTTACAAAGCACCCACGTTGTGCAGTCGCCATCGTCCTTTCCCGAGTGTGCCTCTTTATTGATTTGTGCCTCGCAGCCCTCGTTTTCACATTCATTAAAATGCACCTCTTCGGTTGAGTATATTTTTTCCTCGTCAACTGCGTGGCTCTTTGCGCTTACGAAGATATAATCGCAATTTTGGCACTTAAGAGCGGTTGAGCAGTCATAGTCGTCCTCTTCGGGAATGTGCTCAAGCGCCTCTCCCTCAGTTGCCCCACACGCTATGCAGGTCTTAGGTGCGGCACAGGTTGCCTCTTGCCAGCTATGAGGTGTAATCTCACCCTTTATTGCGCCACAGCCCTCACAGGCCTCACGCACGCTACAAGAGGTGTCATTTGGAATTTGCACCCATTTATGCTCTATGGCATCTTCTCTTTTTTCTCCACACTTATGGCAGGCAATATCGCAATCACCATAATAGGTATGCTCAACCTCAGTTTCTCTTGTTTCACCACATTGTTGGCAGGTTGTGGCACACTCTTCTAAATATGTATGCTCACATTTATTTCCACCACAGGAAATAAGCACAAAAGTCATCACAACCAAGGTAAGTAGTGTAGTAATTAATAATAGCCTTCTTTTCATTTTTGTATCCTCCTTGCCTGAAAACTATTCTATCTTATATTTATTATAGCAAATTTTCTTGATTTCGTCAACATAAAAACAGAGGGCAATTACGCCCTCTGTCCTTATTTTATTAGTCTCTTGTTGCGTCTAAAGGATATCTGTCAAACAAGTCATCTACTCCGTCACCATCTGTATCTTTCTTTGTTGGGTCTGAATAGATTTTACCAAAGAAGGTAATCTTTGTTTTGTCCTCATTATAAATGTAGAGAACCTCTATTTCCTCACCATCATATAGACGGTCACCATCTGTGTCCTTTACATTCTTGTCTGTTACAATTCCTGTATAGCCATCAAATGATACCATATTTTCCTCGTAATAGTCAGGAAGTAAGTCGCCATCTGTATCAACTGTCATATCAATCCATGTACCGATGTTGTCATAAATTCCTGCTAACTCACTTGCATTGCTTGCTGGTCTATATTCAGCCTTTGTTCCACTTGCAAGTGGCTTTAGGTAGTTATCAAAATATGTTGTTGAGCTACCAAGACCTACTGTACAAATTGAAACATTTTGGCTAACAGCAGTTGATACTGTGCTTGAATGTGATGAAGTATCTGATGTAGCACCATCACTTAGAACAACCATAAGCTTCATTGTTTGCTCAGAGTTTGAGAACATTGAGAATGAGCTGTTTATTGCGTTATACATATATGTGTTACCATATGACTTGAAGTATGAAGTTGTTAAATAGCTCTTTGCCAATTCTCTATTATCTGTCAATGATAGTAATGGTGTAGTTGTTGAAGTAAATTGAACAACTGCAACCTTACTATTTTCTGGTAGCTTGTCAATTAAGTCCTGAGCAACTGTTAATCTCTTGTTAGATGAGTCGTTTGAGGTCATACTACCAGAGTCATCAATTACAAGAACAAGCTCAAGAGCTGTATATTGCTTATCGTAACCAATGCTACCAGTTTCTACCCACTTTAATTCCTCTTCATAGAGTCTTCTATCAAGAAGAATGTATGTACCAAACTGTGTTACATTTGCAAATGCAATGTTGTTTTCAACTGTTGTAGGAATTGGTGTAATAGAGTTACTATCAGCTTCGTATCTATAAATAGTTGGAAGCGGATCAGAAGTTGCTGTTGTTCTTACTGAAAGAAGTGAAATTGCTGGAGCAGGTGTTAATTGAGATGACATATCAAATGTAACTACTGCGTTTACATTTTCAGCATTATCCATGTTATAGTCATATGCTTGACCCATATAGCCAAGTGTTTCTTCCTCGAAATAGTCATTTGAGGTAATTTCAAGTGAGTTAAGCTGTTCAGCTGTTAAGCCACTTACTTGAATGCCCGGGCTTACCATATCATTTGTATCAAATGTCTTTTCAACATCGAAGTCTGTTGATGCAACAAGTGGGTCTGTGCCATATGTAACCTCAGCAAGGTCAGTTGCACCATCTCCATCTGTATCTTCGATTAGTGGGTCTGTACCGTATGTAAATACCTCTTCGTAGTCAGTTAAGCCATCACGATCTGTATCCGCTACTACAAAGCTTGTTTTGAATAGTGATGTTTCATCACCGTTTGTAATACCATCGCCATCCTCATCACCGCTTGGTGTTGCTGTAACAAGTGTTGATACAGAACAAACTGAGCAGTTAACAAGATATGTACCGTCTGTTGTGCTTGTAGGAGCCGCCAACACATACATGCTTCCGTTCCACTTATGACCTGTTGCTACCTTAAAATCATAGTCAAGAACACCACAATTGCCACATACTCTTGAATTGTAGCCAAGTGATGTACATGTAGCCTCTGGACCTTCTATCCAGTCAGAATATATGTGGTTGCATGCTGTTCCACCTGATGTGTTGCCATCAGCAGTAACCTTACCAAGATTCTTGGTTTGACCATCTGTGAATGTAATAATCAAGTTGCCATCAGCATCGATTTCAACGTTGCTAATTCCAACGCCGTCCTTGCCCTCAGCCTTAACGCCTGTGTCGGTTGTGCCGATCCACCAGTTGCCATTTGTACCGATGTATGGTGTTTCGCCATCAACACCATCAACACCATCTTGAGCCTCTGCCTTAACGCCTGTGTCGGTTGTGCCGATCCACCAGTTACCATTTGTGCCGATGTATGGTGTTTCGCCATCCTCACCATCAACACCATCTTGCGCCTCTGCCTTAACGCCTGTGTCGGTTGCGCCAATCCACCAGTTGCCATTTGTGCCGATGTATGGTGTTTCGCCATCAACGCCATCAACACCATCTTGAGCCTCTGCCTTAACGCCTGTGTCGGTTGTGCCGATCCACCAGTTACCATTTGTGCCAATGTATGGTGTTTCGCCATCCTCACCATCATTGCCACCAATAGCTGTGATTGGTCCTAAGTTAATTATTGTATTATCTGTAAGATGAACTAAGAGGTCACCATTATAAATGGTTATATCATCAACACCTCTTCCATCCTTACCATCCGCGCCCTTAACATAAGCAAGGAACTCCTCTAATGTTCCCTCATAGCCAAGGTCACGTGCCTGTGCAAAAACTGTAATTACTGATTTTGGGTATCCATCAACTGTTTCTTCCCCTTCGTTATTATCAATTGCCTCGTCGCCACATGATACTATAAAGCATACTGATAAAACTAAAATCAAAATTGCTAAAAATTTCTTCATTGTTTCTCCTCCATCTTTAATAATAATACTGAAGCTTGGCTAATTCTTCAGCATGCCATGACTTGTATTGAGTTTACAACACGTTGTTATTATACTCTTTTAATCCGAAAATGTCAATACCAAAAGACACATTAAATATATTATATTTAAGCAAGAAAATATTACAGCTAAAAAAGCACCCAAACGGGTGCTTTTTTATGTATTTTAGTCGTCAATTAGATCTTCCCAAATTTCTTCAGAGCCCATAAATACGTATTTGCCTTTTCTTTCAACAGAAATATTTCTGCGATCAAAATATTCCTCGTCTTCTTGATCTTCAAAATACTTTTCAATGCTCTTTTGTAAATCCTTTGCTATGCTATCCTTTTTGCAATAAATTAGCATGCCATATTCATAATCGTCATAATCAAAAATTGAATCGTCCTCGTCACGCTCTGTTCTGATAGACATCATCCAAACTAGACCTTTTTTGCTTGCACCATACTCACTAGCAACATCTCTCATATCATCAGGATCTGCTGTTATCTCTGTATCGTATTTCTCTTCCTCTAACGCTTGTGCAACCTTGATTGGGTCTTTATCAAGCATAGCGCAAGATGCAAGTACAAAAATAAATGAAAGTACTACTAATGAAACAATAATAATTTTTGTTATTTTTTTCATAATTCTCCTCCAAAATTTCTTAAATTCTCAATAATATGTGTATTAGTTTTTACCCAATAGGTCATTCCAAATTTCTTCAGAGCCTACAAATACATATTTGCCTTTTCTTGCAACAATTGTATCTTCATACTCACCATAGGTATCATTTTTCTTTTCATCTTTAAGATAATCTTCTAAGTCTTCTTGTAAATCCTTTGCTGAACCGGTTTTCTTTACATAAATAAGTGTTCCATATGCATCATAATAGCCTTCGGAATCAATATTCATCATCCAAACAATGTCCTTGTCGCTTGAGCCTGTTTCTTCAGCCATTTCCTCAAAGTAGTCGGCATCACTCATTATTTCTGTGTCGTATGACTCATCATCTAATGCTTGAGCGAGCTTAACTGGGTCTTTGTCCAAGATAGCGCATGATGCAAGTACAAAAATAAATGAAAGCACTACCAATGAAACGATGATAATTTTTGTGATTTTTTTCATAATTCTCCTCCAAAATTCCCAAATTTCCTTGGGTTGATAGTATTATTATACTATCTTTTGTTGCTTAAGTCAATAAAAATTTAAAAAACACCCATTCGGGTGCTTTTTTATTGCTGTACAATTTCATCAAGAACTTTTTTTCTTGTTAAATCTTTTTCTTCTTTAGTTATATAGCCACCCTTTTCTAGCTTTTCTAATGACTTTAAAATCCCTTTAGGCTTTTTTTTCTTGTTTGCTCTCACCAACCATATTATTTCTAAAATTCTGATTGTTTTAAATAAAAACAAACCCGCCATAATTAATACTAAAAATATTGCAATCCAAAACGATAACATCACAGCATAATCATACATATTGCCCATAATTGAATTATATGGTGCTTTTAAATTATATCCCGAACTTATATAAGTGGGGGGACCTATGGCTATTACTAACATAGCAAAAAAACATAAGCGCCCCATAATATGAGCAAAAGCCGCATGAGCAATTTTTGATTTAATCATATCAACAATTACCTCCAATTTAAACTTTAATTAAATTATACTGCATTTTGCAGTAAAAGTCAATACTGCATTTTGCAGTTTGGTATAATTTTCACGTAAACTGCAAACAATGGAGTTAATATGATATTTAAAAGGATACGAGATTTACGTGAGGATAAAGACCTTACGCAAAAGGATTTAGCAGAAGCGCTAAGCTGTTCACAACAGGTTTATAGTAACTATGAGCTTGGACAAAGAGATATTCCAACTGATATTTTAATAAAGCTTTCAAAATTTCATAATGTTTCCGTTGATTATATTCTTGGCATTAGTGACAAGCCAGAAATGAACAAATAAAGCACCCAAGGTGGGTGCTTTTTTTAGTTTTATTGCCAAGCCTTGCAAACATCAACCCAACCGATATAGTTTGAGTATTTTTCAAGCTCAGAAATGGTTAATTCAATTGCACTATTTGAGCTACCACAGGCGGGAAAAACGGTTTCAAACCTTTTAAGCGACTCGTCAAGATAAATTTTAACTCCGTCGTTTGTACCAAACGGGCATATGCCACCAACTGCGTGACCGATTAGGGTAAGCGCCTCGTCTGGGGTTAGCATTTTCGCCTTTGTTCCAAAGTATGCTTTGTATTTTGCATTATCTATTTTTGCATCTCCTGCGCAAACAATAAGCACCGCTCCATCATCTACCATAAATGAAATGGTTTTAGCAATGCGACATCCCTCACAGCCGAGCGCCTGTGCGGCAAGCTCCACCGTTGCGCTTGAAACATCAAATTCTAATATTCTGTTTTCTATACCAAATGTTTTAAAATATTCTTTTACCTTTTCAATTGACATATTTTACTCCTTAAACGCTTCCTTACGTAGTCCATTATTTATAAAGTCATCATT
The DNA here is from genome assembly GCA_045596585.1 of Eubacteriales bacterium. Taxonomy (GTDB): domain Bacteria; phylum Bacillota; class Clostridia; order Oscillospirales; family CAG-272; genus RGIG2000. The sequence continues at coordinate 981 of JAZOCP010000123.1, read as the reverse complement.
CCTTACAAGCCCTTGACCATAGCCTGCTGGACGCATATATTTTTCCTTTGGGTCTATTTGTATGCTAATTTTACCGACCCTGTCCTCTAAATTCGCTAAGACTTCGCCATTTGGAGCGACTATCATTGTATTTCCACCACGCTCCTTTGTGCCCATTGAAAACGAGGAGCGTAGCACAAAGGCGTTTGTCCTAAAGGCAAGCAATTTTGCTTGGGCCACTATAATATCTGTCCTTTCGCCCCTTTGATAGCCTGGAACAATTATTATATCAGGCTTTTTCATGGCTATATACTCAATCTGCTCATTAAAATAAACGTCATAACAGGTCATAAATGCAAAGCGCATACCATCAAGGTCGCATATGCAATTGCATTTTTCCTCAGGCTCAACACCTAACTTAACCTCAGAGAGTGGTAGGTGCTGCTTGTTGTAAATAAAAGCTACCTTGCCTTCTCTATTATATAAATATGTACTGTTTTTTATTTTCCCGTTTCTCTCTTCAAGTACATTTATCGACACATAGGCGCGTTTTTCTTTGGCAATATTACTTGCAAACAAAAGCATTTCCTTTGCACGTGGAAGTGCTTTCTTTTCTTCCTCTACTGTGCTAACTCCACCCGCGTTTGAATATTCTGGCAAGACTATTAGCTCATTTTCCTCGACAGATGAAAGCTCTTTAAGTAAAAAATCAGCTATTACCTCGCTTGGCTGTCCCTCTGTAAAATAGCTTGGCTGTAGAACTGTAACCTTCATAAAATCACCTCATATAGAGTATAGCACAATTTATGCAAAATGTAAAGAAAAAGCATCCCAATAGGGGTGCTTCGTTCTTGAGACGTGTTGACAAAAAAGATGCCTATTTTATTCTCATAAAATAAGGTCCGCACAAATCGTTTTCATGAGTTTTGATATAGGTCCACGAATAATCTTTTGCTACTACATACAACTCGGTCATTTTTGAATCAATTTCTTTCGACGAAT
>JAZOCP010000122.1:0-3721 GCA_045596585.1 Eubacteriales bacterium | reverse complement strand
ATTTCATTTCACATCGAACGAAGTAAGATATTTCACAATGTGCGTTAGCACATTATTTCACGTTTTGCTTGGCAAAACATTTCACTTATATTTACCGCCCGACAATACGCTTTTATAAGTGTAACACACTATACCTTGCAGAGCAATGCGTGTGAAAAGGAGTACGAACAAATCGTCCGTACTCCTTTGTTTCTTTTTCGGGAGGTAAAACCTGCTTTATGGTAGGTGTCCTTTTTGGGGTCCTTTTTTAATGTTTAGTACAAAAAAGTATTGCAATGGTAGGCACTGTGTGATGTAATAGTTGAAACTACATCAGTGTCCATATCGAGCACGCCACCGTTTGCAATTTCTTGCTTTTTAAGCTCGCTAATCTCAGCCCATAAGGAAAGAGTGTCCTTAGTAGGAGCACAAAGGAAGCTTGAGTCGCCATAATATGGTGTATAGTTTGCCTATGTGAAATTACGAACGTTTATTTCGTTTTGCCAAGCGCCATCTACAAAGCCGTTCCATGCATTTTTCATAGAAAATACCTCCTATGACTCAATGACGGATGAATTTTTTATTCACAATTTGAACAAAAAACAACGAAATTAATTTTTAGTTGAGTTTGTAATAATTAAAAGAAAAATATTAAGATGTTTTAAATAAAATACTTGAAATAATAAAAAGAATAGTGTATTATATAATTAACTAATTGTATTTTCATTAATAGTTAGGAGAAATATTATGAAGAAAAAACTACTTTTAACAATGGTTGTAGTAGCAATTTTCACACTTTTATTTGCTATGTGCGTTTTTGCTGCAGCACCAATTCCACAAAAGCCAGACCTTGGCGTTGACTTTGGAGCAGTAACTACAATAGATGGCTTTGAGGCGCCATCAAGCCTATACACCTCAACCGATGAGCGTGTGTTGTTGGTAGACGAAGAAGGTAACTATGTAACTTACCCAACGTACTACGTAACAAAGGACAATGCAACCTTTGACTTTGATTTTTCAAAGCTAAACAGTGCGCAAAGCATTCAATATTCAAAAAATTCTGTTGTAATGGTTGAAATTCCTGATGGAGTAACAACTATTTCAGGTAGCTATTTTAGCGGACAAAACAATACTTTTTCTAGATGCCTAAGTGTCCAAATTCCGGGATCTGTAACATCATACGGTAGTTCCATGTTTATAAAAAATAAAGTTATAAAAATAGTTGAGTTTCTTGATGGAGAAACACCGGTAACTATGGGTAATCAAATGTTTGGTTCAAACGCTACCGGAGGCGACTGGGGTGCTGAAAATATTGAATACGTTAAATTTCCAAACAACTTAGTTTCTATAGGACAAAACACTTTTGGAAAATCATATGCTAATAAGACAATTATCTTAGGCGAAAACCTTGAGTCAATAGGAGCCGGATTTTTTAATCAGTCAACACCAAACGGCAAGGACACTTTTGTTTATGCATCGTCCAAGTTCTTCGCAGATGGCTCGACAATGTTTCAAAACTTGTTTGGCGGATTTGATAAGTGGCATAACAACTATGTAAAAATTACACTTTTCTATACAGGCACACAAGAGCAAGCACAGACACTTGTCGATAATGGTAAGGCAATACAATCAGGCTATATGTGGGATGACAATAGGGCGCTCATTGTAAGCGCAAGTGAGTATGATTATGCTACCCACAAGCCAACTCAAGAGAACGGAGATATCACCATAGTTTATGGTGTTAGCAAATGTGATGCATTCTATAATGGCACACATAAAGAGCAAAAGCTAAACTCTTGCCAATTTGGCTGTGCAAGAGGCTGTGGCGTGGTTGCACTTCTTGAAAACCCAGAGCATGTATATTCAAAGACAGTTATGTATGGCGAAGGCACAGAGGTTGACTTCTTTGCAAACATAACAGTTTGTGAAACATGTCAGAACTGCAACACTCAAAATGGTGAGCCAACAATAATTAATCCATTATTTACAGATAAAGGCTACTCAGTTTGCCTATTTGAGACAGGCATAGTTTATAGTTACATTACAAACAGCGATGCAATAGATACCTACAAATCACTTGTATCAAGCGACTTTGAATATGGTCTTGTTGCATCAAAGTTTGAGGGAACACCGCTTTCATACGAAAATGGCGCAGCTGTTGCTGGTAATGGTACAATTTCTGCAAATATGACAAAAAGACAAGACTATAAATATCTTGAAATTAAGGTGGTTGGACTTTCAAGTGAGCATCTTGATACGAAGATAGTTTGCTGTGGCTATGTACGTCTTGGTGAAGAAATTTACTATATAAGCGTTGATGGAACAAGTCAAAGCGCACAAGGAAAAACATACAACTCACTTAATACCGAAGAGTAAAGAAAAGGACTCCTTTTTGGGGTCCTTTTTTAATGTTTAGTACAAAAAAGTATTGCAATGGTAGGCACTGTGTGATAAAATAAAATATATTTCAAAAGAGGTGAATTCTATGATCAGAATAGGAATATATGGCTATGGCAACTTAGGCAGAGGCGTTGAGTGTGCTATTATGCAAAATCCTGATATGGAGCTTGTGGCAGTTTTTACTCGTCGCGACCCAAGCACAGTTAAGCTTGTAAATAAAAAAGTTCCTGTTTATAAAACAGAGGACGCACTTAATATGCAAGAAAAAATAGACGTTATGATTTTATGTGGTGGTAGCGCAAAGGATTTACCTGTGCAAACCCCATATCTTGCAAAATACTTTAATGTGGTTGACAGCTTTGATACACACGCAAAAATCCCTGAGCATTTTGAAAATGTTGATAAAAGTGCCAAGGAGGGTGGCAAGGTTGGATTAATTTCGGTTGGCTGGGACCCTGGTATGTTTTCACTTAATCGCTTAATTGCTGGTTCAATTTTAGTTGATGGCAATGATTATACCTTCTGGGGCAAGGGTGTTAGCCAAGGACACTCAGATGCTATTCGTAGAATAGAGGGTGTAAAAAACGCAAAGCAATATACAGTTCCTGTTGAAAGCGCACTTGAGGCTGTAAGAGGTGGCAAAAACCCAACACTTACCACAAGAGAAAAGCACACAAGAGAGTGTTATGTTGTGGCAGACGAGGGCGCAGACCTTAAAAAAATCGAAAATGAAATTAAGACAATGCCTAACTACTTTGCTGACTACGATACAACAGTTAACTTTATCTCCGAGGAGGAGTTTATAAAGAACCACGCGGGCATACCACACGGTGGTGTTGTAATCCGTACAGGCAAAACAGGAGCTTGTCTTGAGAATAATCACGTAATTGAGTATAAGCTAACTCTTGACTCTAACCCTGAATTTACAGCATCAGTAATTGTTGCATATGCACGTGCAGCATACAAGCTAAGCTGTGAGGGTAAATGTGGCGCTATGACAGTATTTGATATTGCACCTGCATATCTTTCCACAAAGAGTGGAGAAGAGTTGCGCGCAAGCTTGCTATAATAAAACAAAAAGCACCCCAAACGGGGACCTGCGATAAAGCAGGTCGCCGAACGATGTTTGCCCTTGCGTGCAAGTGATGTCGGCTTCACCTAATGATGTAGCCTTCGGCAATGATGTAGTGCCTACGGCACGGTGGGCAAACATCACATCATTGCGACCAACGGGCGCAACATCATTACGAACGAAGTGAGTAACATCACTTTTGCGTAAGCAAAAACATCACTCCTTTACCACCCGAAAACAAAATATGGTATAACACACTATACCTTGCAG
>JAZOCP010000121.1:0-23335 GCA_045596585.1 Eubacteriales bacterium | reverse complement strand
ATCGCTCCCGTATAATATGCTTTTCCTATTATCGCACCGTAAAGGTCCATTTCACGAAGCCTTTTTACGTCCGAAAGAGTTGACACGCCCCCGGATGCGACTATATCAAGGGAATATTTTTTAGATAGTTCCCTATATAGTTCAAGGTTAGTGCCCTTCATTGCGCCATCCTTTGAAATATCTGTGCAAATTATTGTTTTTACGCCTAAGGCTTGCATTTTATTTAGAAAATCCTCAAGAGAATATTCACTCTTTTCAACCCAGCCCTTAATTGCAACATAGCCATCCTTTACATCTGCCCCTACTGCGACTTTTTCGCCATAGGCTGAAAGTGCTTGTTTTAAAAACTCCTCGTCTTTTACTGCACTTGTACCAAGAATAACTCTATTTGCTCCGTTTTCAAGATATTTAGTAACGGTTTCCATATCGCGAATTCCGCCACCGATTTCTAAAAACAAATTGGTTGAGCTTGCGATTTTTTTAACGACTTCAAGATTTGGTGTTTTTCCTGTTTTTGCGCCCTCAAGGTCAACCACGTGGATGAATTTTGCACCTTTTTTCTCAAAATCAATTGCTATTTCCCAAGGCTTTTCGCTATACACGGTCATTTGATTATAATCGCCCTTATAAAGGCGAACCGCTTTTTTATCGTATAAGTCTATTGCGGGAAAAATGTTCATTTCATACTCTCCATTTCAGAAAATGCTCTTAGAATATTAAGGCCAACCTCTCCACTCTTTTCTGGGTGGAATTGACAGCCCATCACGTTTTCTTTTGCAACCATTGCTGTGATGTCCTTATCATATTCTGCGTATGCAAGGAGTGAATCCTCACAGTCAACTGCGTAATATGAGTGAACAAAATAAACAAAATCGCCCTCTTTAATATATTTAAGAAGTGAGTGACTTTTCTTAAACCTAAGTGAATTGTAGCCGATATGTGGAATTTGTAGCTTTGGGTCAATTACGCCTTGCATAGGCACAACCTTACCCTTTAAAAGCCCAAGTCCTTGATGCTCTCCATATTCATAGCTTTTTTCAAATAGAAGCTGCATACCAAGACAAATACCCAAAATTGGCTTGCCATTTTTTGCCTCTTCTATAATTACCTTATCAAGTCCAGTTTCCCTTAGCTTTTTGGCGGCGTCCTCAAACGCACCAACACCAGGGAGCAAAATGCGGTCGCAATTTTTAATAACCTCTGGGTCACTTGTTACAACAGCATCCTTACCTATATATTTAAATGATGATACTACGGAGAAAAGATTACCTATTCCGTAGTCGATTATTGCTATCATTAGATTACTCCTTTTGTGGAGGGAATTTCGTCCTTATATTTTTCCTCTACCTTAATTGAGCCCTTAAGAGCTCTTGCAAATGCTTTAAATGCACCCTCAATTATGTGGTGTGAATTTGTGCCTGCAAGCTGGCGAAGGTGAATTGTTATACCACTTTCACGAGCGAATGCTGAGAAAAACTCCTCACAAAGCTCTGTATCAAAATCTCCAACCTTATATGCTGGGATTTGAAGTGCATAGTATGAGCCACCTCTACCTGAAATATCAATTGCGCAAAGAATGAGTGACTCATCCATTGGAATAGTAACGTCACTATAACGTACAATTCCCTTTTTGTCTCCTAAGGCATCCTTTATTGCCTTACCTAAGCAAATGGCAACATCCTCAGCTGTGTGGTGATAATCAACATATGTGTCACCCTTACAGCTAACTGTTAAGTCTATTCTTGAGTGGCGTGCAAAAAGAGTGAGCATGTGGTCAAGAAAGCCACAGCCTGTTGAAATATTGCTTGCGCCCATACCATCAAGATTTAGGGTTAGAACTATTTTTGTTTCATTAGTTTTTCTTTCAATATTTGTTTCTCTCATTTTAAGCCTCCAAAATTTCCTTAGCCTTAGATAGGAATATTTCCATTTGTTCTCTTGTGCCAATTGTAATTCTTGTAAAGTCCTTAATTCTTTCCTTGTCAAAGTGACGTACTAAAACGCCCCTTTCCTTTAGCTTTAGGTAAAAGTCCTTACCGCTAATTTTATCATTTTTGGCAAAAATGAAGTTTGCGCATGATGGCAAAACCTCAAAGCCAAGTGAAATAAGCTCTTTTGTTACATATTCACGAGTTTTTATGATTTCCTTACAATTATTCATATAATACTCGTCCTCATCTATTGCAGCTGCGCCAACTGCTTGACTCATGCGATTTACATTATATGGGTTTGTTGAGTATTTAATTGTATTTAAATCATTTATAATTGCTTCACTTGCGATACCGAAGCCTATTCTTGCACCCGCCATTGAGCGAGATTTAGAAAAGGTCATTGTAACTAAAAGGTTATCGTATTTATCGAGCAAGGAAACAGCGCTTTGTCCACCGAAGTCAATATACGCCTCGTCAATTATAACTACGTTGTTGGGGTTTGATTTAACAATTTTTTCAATTTCATCAAGTGAAAGTGCCTTGCCTGTTGGTGCGTTTGGATTTGCTATTACTATTGTTGTATTTTTCGCTATATAGTCATTTACATCAATTGAAAAGTCATCTGATAGTGGCACTTCCTTATATTTTACGCCATTAAGTGTCGCAAAAACGGTATAAAAGCCATATGTAATGTCAGCAAAAAGCATTTCCCTTTCGCTATCGCCATATGCCATAAATGCAAAATTTAACACCTCGTCACTACCATTAGTAACTAATACCTGTTCTTTTTTTACACCATAGCGCTTTGCTATTTTTTCTGTAATTATGCTAGCCTGTGGGTCGGAATAAAGATGTAGCCTTTCAGCCTCATTTTTTGCTATTTCGTAAACCTTTTTAGCTGGCTTATATGGTGATTCATTTGTGTTTAGCTTTATATATTCCATATTCTTTGGTTGCTCACCAGGTGTGTATGGTACGAGCGAAGAATATTTTTGACTGAAAAACCTACTCATTTTTTCCTCCTTTTTTAAAGTTTAGTCTTCAAATCTTATAAGTGCACTCTTTGCGTGTGCATGCAAGCCTTCCTTATCTGCAAACTTTGCAACCTTGCTTGCTACCTCACCAAGTGCCTCCCTTGTGTAATATGTGAATTGTGATTTCTTTTGGAAATCATCAACTGACAAAGGAGATGAGAATTTTGCACTACCACTTGTTGGTAATGTATGGTTTGGTCCTGCAAAGTAGTCACCAAGCGCCTCTGGGCAATATTTACCCATAAATATTGAGCCTGCGTGCTTTACCTTATCAAGGTAATCAAATGGATTATCAACAGCAAGCTCAAGGTGTTCTGGTGCAATTTCGTTTGCTATATCAATAGCAAGCATTAAATTGTCCTCTGCAACTATGATTTTACCATTATTATCTATTGAAGCTCTTGCAATTTCAGCTCTTGGAAGGATTGGAATTTGTGCCTCAAGCTCCTTGCTAACCTCAAGGGCTAAGTCGTATGAGTCTGTAACTAAGACAGCGCTTGCCATCTTATCATGCTCTGCTTGGGAAAGTAAATCTGCCGCCACGTATCTGGGATTTGCGGTTTTATCTGCAACAACCAAGATTTCGCTTGGACCTGCTATCATATCAATTGATACCTTACCAAAGACCTGTTTTTTAGCCTCAGCAACAAATGCATTACCAGGGCCAACAATCTTATCAACCGCGGGAATTGACTCTGTTCCATAAGCAAGGGCAGCTATTGCTTGTGCGCCACCTACCTTGAAAATTCTATCAACACCTGCAATTTTTGCAGCTGCTAAAATAGCTGGATTAACCTCACCATTTTTTGATGGTGGTGTCACCATTACAATTTCCTCACAGCCAGCAATTTTAGCTGGGATACTATCCATTAAAACTGTTGATGGATATGCTGCTGTGCCACCTGGAACATAAAGTCCAACCTTATCAATAGGGGTGATTTTTTGTCCCTTGACAACACCATTTTCTTCTCTAATTTCAAAGCCATCTCTTAATTGGTTTTTATGGAAGGCTGTGATATTTTCTTTAGCTTCCTTTACTATTTCAATAAACTCAGGGTCAACCTCGTTAAACGCCTTTTCGATTTCTTCCTTTGTAACCTCAAGGCTTGAAAGCTTGACCTTATCAAATTTTTCAGCATATTCAAATAGTGCTTTGTCTCCGTTTTTTCTTACATTGTATATTATGTCAACTACAATGTCCTCAACATTTGAGTCAATATTATCTCTTGCGAAGATTTCACTATTTGGAACCTCGCCATATTTATAAATCTTAATCATTGTTCTTTACCTGCTCTGCTAAAAAGCTTGAAATTTTTTCAATTTCCTCTGTCTTAAATTTAAAGCTCGACTTATTTGCTATTAATCTTGCTGAAATAGGAACAATTTCCTCCTTGACTTCAAGGTCGTTTTCCTTAAGCGTTGTTCCTGTTTCTACAATATCAACAATAACATCGGAAAGACCTAAGATAGGAGCAATTTCAATTGAACCATTTAGCTTAATTATATCAATATCACGGCACTTGCCTTGATAATATTTCTTTGCTATGTTTACAAATTTCGTCCCTACCTTAAGGGTTTTTGTATTATCATCAAAGTAGTCCTTTTTGCCCGCGACTGCCATACGACACTTACCTATATTAAGGTCAAGAAGCTCATAAACATTTGGCTCATATTCAAGCAAAATATCCTTGCCACAAACACCTATATCGGCAGCACCACGCTCAACATAAATTGAAACGTCAGAGGGCTTTACCCAAAAGTATCTAACGCCCTTTTCCTCATTTTCAAAAATGAGCTTACGGTTGTTTTCCAAAATTGACGGACAATCATAGCCACACAAGGCAAACATTTTGTAAACCTTTTCGCCAAGTCTGCCCTTTGGAAGTGCTACATTTATCATTTTTATTTCCTCTTAAATCTCTATTTTTTCTCTGTATCGTAAATTGGTAGGAATTTTTCTTTGTGTGCTTACACTCTTTCCTGCTTCAATTTGTGATTTTACAAGTGCTTGAAGCTCTTTTTTGTCTGTTTTATCATTATAGATGATAAGTGTATCAACATCATAAGGCTGTGCGTTTTCACTAAGGCTTGAAAGGAGGTCTGTATAAATTGCAAAACCAAGACCTTGGCATCTTTTCCCCATTTTTGAAAGAAGCTTATCGTAGCAACCACCAAATAAAACGCACTCACAAATTCCGTTTATATAACCATTTATGATAATTCCGTTGTAATAATTCATATCATTAACTATTGAAAAATCAAAACGGATTTTATCATAATTTGAGTCACTACCAAGTAGCATATCAAGCTCTTTAAGCTCACTAATGTAATCATCAAGCACACACGAATTAAGCGCCTCAAGCTTTGAAATGACAGCCTTTGGTGTGCCATAAAGTGTGCAAAGCTGAGATAAAAGTGCGCCCTTTTCTTCACTCAAGCCAAATTCACATGCAAGCTCCTTTGCTGAGTGAGTGCTCTTTTTACCTATGCACTCAAGTGCTTTTTCATGAAACTCCTCATTATCACTAATTTTTGAAAGTATTGTTGAAATTACACCCATATGAGATACTTCCAAAATATAGTCATTTGAAATTGTAGCAAGGCTCTTTGTTGCTAAGGAAACAACCTCGTAGGCATCATAAAGATCAAGATCACCAATCAATTCAAGACCCGTTTGCATGATCTCCTTATACTCTCTTGTGCTACCAGATACACGATAAACATTTTCACTATAATATACCTTGCTTTTTGTACCCTTTTCATCACTTGCATTTTTAATAATCGAAAGGGTAACGTCAGGCTTAAGTGCCATTAGCTTGCCATTTGTATCGGTAAAGGTAATGATACTGTCGCTAACCAAGAAATCCTTGTTTTTTGCGTACAAATCATACTCTTCAAACTTGTTCATTTTGTATGGCAAGTAACCATATTTTGAATATAATGAGCGCAAGGAAAGTGCAATTTTTTCCTCACCCTTTAAATATTTTTCTATCACTGTTTTCTCCTTTTCTTGCTTTTTTGCAAGACCTATCAGCGCTTAGCTTCCTTTTTTTCAATGCGATCAAGAATCATAGTATAACCGCCATCGCCATATTCAAGACAACGATTAACGCGACTGATAGTAGCTGTGCTCATACCAGTTTCTTTAGTAATTTCGGCATAGTTAACGCCCTTACGGAGCATTTTTGCTGCCTTTAGTCTTTGGGCAATTTCTAAAACCTCTTTAATTGTACAGGCATCACCAAAAAACTTATAGCACTCGTCCTTTGTTTTTAATGAAAGTATTGCCTCAAATAATTCTTCTACCTCTTTGGTATGTAGCTTGCTCATGATTTACCTCACTTTAGTAATAGTTTAAAACTTTAATGCTTTAGTGTACTAAAATATTATAATACTTTAGCGCGCTAAAGTCAATAGATTTTATAATATTATTTATAATAAAAGAAAAAAGCGTGGTAACCGCTTTGGCATCACGCTTTTTATTAGTTTTATTCTTCTGTTTCTTTAGGTGTTGTTGCTTCAACTACTGTAATTGAATTTGATGAAACGGACACAGCCTTATCAGTCACTGCATCGCCCATGTAGGAGATATTACTACCATCAATTACGTATGCACAGCAGTAAATTGGTGTTCCTTTTTGTTCATCGGTATCAATACCAACTATCTTTACATTGTAGATTGTAAGGTTTTTATAATCTATTTTTGTAAAGTCAACTGCTACTGTCTTTTCAAGAAGTGAGTTACCCTCGCTATCAATAATTTGGTCATGTGCGCTTGTTGGAACTGAGCCAACTACAAAGCCATATTTAAAGCTTTCTCCTGTGATTTCTACATATTTTGCAATATTTTGGTCATTAATTGTAATGCCATATGTGAAGCTTGAGCCATCTTCAACCTTTGAGTAGCCTCTGTTTACAAAGAGTGGACCACAAATCTTCTCATCTACTGTATCGTTACATCTTTGGCAGCCAATATGTGAATAGAAGTCTGTTGTGTAATCCTCGCCAATAAATGAATAGGTTGTTGCGCTCTCGCCATGTTCACCACGATAAAACGCCTCACATCTGTTGTAGTTGTAGAAGATATAAACATTGCTGTTGCTTGGTCTTTCTTGTGTTGTTTTATAATCTAAAAGATTAATTTTTCCACTATAAGTACCAGAGTTTTCAGAAATAATTCTTTCCATCAAGGCAGTCGCTTCTTCAAGGTTTCCATCAAAATAGATGGTAATGTTTTTGTTTGCAAGGAGCTCAGAAATCTTTGATGTTAAGGTTGTAAGTAGGTTTTTTGAAAGAACTAATGTATCTGCTCCTCCTGTATAAAGAAACGCATTATTGCTTACAGAAACAATTAGGTTTTCGCCTACTGTGAGCTTTGTAAGATCTGAACCGCGGAATGCTTCGCTGCTCAAGCAAAGAAGTGAGTTAGGAAGTACAATTTCTTTTACTCTTTTATTCTCTCTTAAAATTTGGCAAGCGATAATTTCCATACCATCGCCAAGATCAATCTCATAAACTGAAGAAATACCACCACCTATATACTTCATTGTATCTGGATACCAAAGGCACTGTAGATTATCTGCTCTTGACCATGTGTTTGCAGTACCATAGTTACCTTCCATATCGCACTCAAAGTTACAGTCACGGAAGTTGCCAACAACTATTTTGTTGCCTGTTGCTGCAAACTGTGAATCGTAACCAACGTAGCCGTAGTTATCGTTGTCACGTCCGATACCAACTGCGTCCTGAAGCTTGATATCATCTGTTGTATCATCAGGTGTACCGTTTGTTAAGTAAATACCCTCAAGGCATTTTAGAGTTCTAGCCTCAGTCCAAGAAGGAATATTTGAGTTACTTCTGTTGCTATTATAAGTATAATACCTTAAATCAACAGCTCTTATCTTAGAAAGAGTGTATATAGCAGAGGTGTATTTTGGATAGGTCTGATCACCAACATTATCATCTGTGTATATTTGGTCTTCCCAGGTTAGCTCATAATCGGAAATGTACCAAACGAGTGAATAATATCTACCCTCAGTCTCGTCGTACTCCCACATTGCAACCTCAGTAAGAGTATTGTCGTTTTCGTCAACAAATGTTACAGTGATGGAATCGGTGTAGCCCTTTCTTACATAGTTTTTGTTTTCATTGTAGAACCACTTTTCATAGTGAACAATAGAGGTAGTGTTTTGAAGTTCAAAGGTGTCATCATAATCCTCAACTCTTACCGCGCTTATGCCGATTGCAAATAAGCATGTAAGAATTGATACAATTAACAGTGTTAAAAGTATTTTTTTCCTCATGAAAATTCTCCTTTTTTGTGTTTTATTGTTTTTATGAATATATTATATCACATTATAGTAAAAGTTTCCATTTGCATTTTCACCAAAAAGGTTTCATACAATTTGTGCAATTATTACAACACATGCGTATATAAAAATAAAGCCACGCGGAATTTTTTTCATTGCGTGGCTTTTATTTTTATTAAATTTTGGACACAGGGTGCTATAAAATGTGTTTAAATAAAGAAATATCTAAGATATGAAAGCATATCAAAATTAAATTGTGAAAATGCTTTATCAAGTGAAAGTGTTGCAACAATGGTACCAATATCACCAAGGAATAATCCTATGACTAATATTGCAAGAATTTCAAATAAAACTATTTTTGCAATTTTTGATTTTGAAATACCTGCAAAGTGGTAAAGAGATAGCTCCTCACGTCTTGCACGATAGCTTTCATATAGGTTGTTTATAATGCCGACCATAGCATAAATTACAATAGCAAAAAGAAGGAAGTTTGCACATTTTAAAAAACTGGTATTAGATTCAATTTTTTCAGCACGTAATCTTTCTGCCGAGATAACAGTTGAAAGCTCACTTGCTGAGATAGCTGTTACTGAATCAAGCAGCTCATCGTTTCTACCATCCTTAGCTTCAAGCAGAATCATATTAGGTGATAAGCCATAATGCTCGTGGTCAAATACTATAGCAGCTGTGCCCATTTGTATAACGTCCGACACATAAAGCTCAACCATTTCGCCCTCAAGCTTAATTGGCAATTTTTCTCCCTTTTTTACACCAAGGGCACGAGAAACAGTTTTAGAAATTATTGCCTCGTTTCCCTTAGGTAGTTTATCTATTTTAATGCCTTTGCCAAGGACTGCTAAATTATCTGTCGAGGTCATTTGAACAAGATAGCCGTTGTCATATGAGGCTGTTGAGTTATATACCCTACTTATTTCCTTGATGGAATCTTGCTTTTTAATTTCGTTATAGCATCGCTCTGTTGCGTTTAAAACAATAAAGTCGCCATTGTAATATTTTTTTGTTGCATTTAAATTTCCATGTGAGGCAATTACAATTGTTAAAATTGAGAAAACAATTATAAAGACAACCCCAAGGAGCCTTGTGGTATTACTAAGCACGGATACACTTTTGAAGTTTTTAAGTGCATAGTAAAGAGAAACGTGTTTTATTCCCTTACCTCTTTCTTGCCTTTTTTGTATTGCAATAAAAACAAGGTCTAAAAGCTTAGAAATTAGACACGGGGTCGAGAAAAACGCAAGTGCAATCACTAAAAACGTAGTTATAATTCCCATGCTAAGGCGTATATTTCCCCAGCTCGACATTGTTATAACAAACATAATTACAAGAAGTGATAAAAGCACAATAGATATAGCACTACCTATACGCCTTGCTTTGATTTTGCCTCTTGTAATGATAAAAAGTGTGGTGGTAAGTAGCACTATTAAAAGTGTGAGTAAAAATGTGAGTAAAACATTCCAAAATGATGGAATAAAAATGGCATACTTAAATGAAAGATATAGCCCTGATAAAAATACAACTGGTAATAAAAGTACCGCACCTATTACTGTGCCAATTAGCCAATATATCGTAACCTCTAAATACTGCAAGAGGTTCAAGGCTTTTTTCCTTGTGCCAATGGAAATAAAGGAATCATTTTCCTCTACTCTTTGCTTTGATAGAATATAAATACTGCTAAATACTACAACTGCCATCAAAAAGCAACATAATACTATACAAATATTGATTATCAATGGCAAGGTTAACTCAATTACGCCCTTGTTTACGCTTTGACTAACGTCTATTATGCTTTTATCTGAAAATTCACTACTTTTACTAAGTAGGCTAATGCACTCGTTTTTCTGACTATCGTTTAATACATCAATATAAATTGAGCTGTATGGCTTGATATCGTCAAGTGCTGATATAAATAGGGACTCACTACCGAGGGCCTTTATAACCCCTGTTATATCAACCATAATATCACATCCATCAAAAAATGGTGATTTTGATATTGCACAAACCTTATATTCAATCTTCTTTCCAAAAAGCTCAAGGCTTACCTTATCACCAAGTGATAGCTTTTCAGTTCTTGCAAAATCCTCAGTTATAATAAGAGTAGTTGCAAGCTGTCCTGCATTTATCTCACCATAATCTGAAAATTGAAAATCAAAAACTGAATCTATTTCGGTTAAGTCAACTGCCCTTGCCATGGTGCTTTCGCCATTTAGCAAAAATATCAGCTCATATGTACCGACAGCGTTCGCCTTACCATTAAGTACCCTCTCTGCCTCGGTATCAAACATAAATCTTGATTTAGAATTGCTGTTCAGCTTGATAACGATATCAGATGAGCCATAGCTTGCCTCGTTCATTTTACTCATTTCATCACTTAATGAGCTTTTTATCGTCAATGCAGAGGCACACACCAAAAAGGAAAGTGCTATTGTTAATATAATAATTATTGGTTGTAGTGGTCTTTTTCCTATGCTTCTTATTAGATGCTTAAAAAAGAGCTTCACTCGTCTATTTTTCCGTCCTTTATTCTTATTATTCTTGTTCCGTATGATGCAACACGCTCACTGTGTGTTACTTGTATTATCGTTGTGCCAAGCTCTCTGTTTACTCTTGAAAGAAGCTCCATTACTACTTTTTCCATTGAGGTATCAAGAGCGCCTGTTGGCTCGTCTAAAATAATCAATTTGGGTTTATATGAAAGTGCTCTTGCAATTGCCACCCTTTGGCATTGCCCTCCCGAGAGCTGGCTTGGGAATTTTTTTAGCATACCATCAATTTCAAGCTCCCTTACAAGTGAGAGTGTATATTCTCTTTCCTCCTTGGTCAGCTTGCGATTTAAGGTTAGTGGAAGTAAAATATTGTCGATTATATTTAGTGTTGGAATTAGCTTAAAGGCTTGAAAAACGAACCCAAGGCTTGTGCATCTTAAGCTTGCAAGCTCCTTTTCCTTTAAGGAAAAAACATTAACCCCGTCTATTAAAACCTCTCCCTTGTCTGGCTTTAAAAATGCACCCATTATGGAAATAAGCGTACTTTTTCCACTGCCACTTTTTCCCATTATCGAAACGAATTCTCCGTCCTTTATTTCAAGGCTTACACCCTTTAGGACCTTTTCATTATTAAAGCTTTTTTCTATATCCCTTGTAACAATCATTTTAAAAATTCATATCATAGGAAAATGCAGGGCAAATTCCAAAAATATACTCCTTTAATGTTTGATTAAAGCTTTCCTTGCCACACGAATCTATAAGCTCATTTATTGTTGCTTTTCTTCCTGTGCTTAAATACTCGTCAAACTCGCCACCATAATACTCGCTTGCGAGCTTGTTGTATGTGTCCTTGTTAATTTCTTGCTTGCACACAATATCAAGACGTTCCCACTCTTTATTCTCCAAGCGAGATAGCATGCGATTGATAACCTCGTTTGCTTTATTCTGTCTTAAAAGCTCAATATCCTCTATTGTCATTTTTTCCTGTGTGCTTGATAAAATTGCAATTAGCTCCTTTAAAAAAGTGCCCATTTGCTTTGTATCACCATTTTTACTTGCCTCAAAAAGCACCTTTGTTAAAAACGACTTTTCTTCAATTAAAATTGTTGCCTCACCACAGGTTGACAAAATCAGCTCGTAGCCCTTTTCTGTAATGGTTAATTCTGAGAGGTCGAGGCTTTTTACGAAAATTAAAAGCTCCTCGTTTGTAAATGCTTTTATTTGGTCATCTTCAAAAGCACCACCATAATATAAGTCACCCAAAAAAAGCGTATGCTTTACAAGACGGGATATATTTTCTTTGCCAATTTCGTTTATTAGTATTTCTTTGTTCGCCTTATATTCATTTGCCTTGTCAAGGAAAATTTGCTTGTCATCCTTTTCATAAGCTTTTATCTGTGCATCATACTTTTCGTCAAGAATAACAAGCATAGTGTTATAAAGAATCGCGCCTATATATTCACTGCTTGCTATGCCTGTTAATTCCAAATATGCTTTTTTGATTTTTTCAAAGCCCTGTGTCGGATTTTCGCCATTTATCTCCTTTATTCCTTGTGCAATTTGTTCACTATGTGAAGAAAGGGAGCTATAAAATTTATAGTATGTTTTTTGGTCAAGCGTTTTCGGTAACGAATTATTAATTTTTTCAGCTCGTGCTTGTAATTTATCTATCTCGGATTGATTTATTCCTTTTATGTCGCACATAAAATTGAAAATAACAGTTTCTGCATATGCAATATACTCTTTTGAATATGTATATTCGCTTTCGGGGGTAATTACTATTTCATTTTTAGGATTTTTCCCACAACTACATGATATTAAAAGCAACAAAATTGCCATTAAAACTAAGAGAAAACGCATGTGAGATTTTGACTTTACATTACTATTCATATTTATCCCCCTTTCTATTTATCTTTAGTTAACTAAAGTATATCATAAATATTGAATGTATGTCAATATCTCTCATACCTAAAGGTATGGTAATATATGTATTTTCATATTTTTATTGACAACGTCATCAATAAATGGTATAATTAATTCAACAAAGGTAATCCCTTTGAATAAATTTTTTGGAGGAAAACAAATGAAAAAGTTAAAGAAAATTTTTCCAATTATGCTTTGCTTTATCGTAGTAGCAATAACATTTGCTTTTTCAGCTTGCGGTGATGACGAAGGTTGCAACCACAAGTGGGGCGACTGGGAAAACACCGGTGTTGTTTACTGTGATGGTGTAGAGCAAGTTCGCACATGCTCAAAGTGTGGCGAAAAAGAAAATCGTTCAACATCTGATGGAGACTATTCTCTTCACGTTTGGAACGAGTGGAAGACATCAAAAAGAGTTACTTGTGAGGTAGATGGTGAGGAAGACCGTGTTTGCACGAAGTGTCCAAGAATTGAAACAAGACCTGTTGCAAAATTAGGTCACTCAGAAAATACTCTTGTTTGTACAAAGTGCTGTCAACCTTTGGTTACAGTTCCTCAGCTTGAGAATAAAGAGTATGATTCAATTGCCGTTAAGCTCACTAACCTCAATATAGATATTGAAGACGTTGAACGTCCAGAGGATTCTGCTGTTATTACTGCAGTTAAGTTAATTGAGGCTTATGTAAGAGTTGACGAAAACAATAACCTTGTTGGTTATGGTAATGGCATACTTAAATTAGTTGCTAAGAACACAGGCGTTGAGGATGAGGTTGAGGCTACAATTTACCTTGATGGTGGTTATATTTACACTTATACAGATGGTGTATTTAACCCATCACGTGACCAAAACGCACCAAAATCATACAATAAAATGTCCTTAGATACACCTGATGCAGAAGAAACTAAAGAGCAGGTTAAGAAGGTATCAGAGCTTGCACCTAAGGTTCTTGCTTGGTACAATGATGTTTTAGTTCCTTTGTTTGCAAGAGTTAACCTTGGCACACCTGCATCAAGCGCTAAGTTCTTTATTGCTGATGCTATAAATGACTTCTTTACAAAAACTGTTAATGATGACGGAACAATTTCTTATGTACTTAACTTTGAAGAGGCTCGTCATTTAGTTGATGTTGTATTTGACGAAACAATCAGCTCACATATTGATGCTGTTCTCGGTGAAGACACATTCAAATCTATTTCCGAGTTAGTTGCAAAGGAAGAGACTTATGCATATTCTGTTGCTGACCTCATTAACTACATTCAAGTTGAGCAAGGAATTGACCTAAAGCTACTCTGCGCTTCACTTGATGCTATTGCTGTTATTGCACTTGAGGACACAAATGCTACATTTGAGGACCTTATAAGACAAGGCGATAGCGATATTCCTGAGGACTTTGATATTTATGAGTACATTACAAGCGAAGAAATCACCAGCCACACTATAAGAGAAGCAGTTATTGGTATATTAGGTGCTCCTGAGGAGGCAACAAATGCTGAGCTTGCAGAAGGAGTTTCTGACATGCTTACTATGCTTGGTAGCTTCACAGTTCCTGAGCTTGCTTTACAACAAGGCGAGGAATTATCAGAGGAAGAGTTAGCAACAGCTATTGAAAACATAAAGGCTATGGCTAATGACTATATCGATATGGCTGAGGCTATAGTAGAATTTGAGCTTGTTGTCGGTGCTGATATGAGCTTTAAGTCAATTGATCTTTCAGTTGCTGTATCAGAGGATGTTTCTTTCGATGTTTCAATTGATGAAGAGGACGTTGTAATCAATGCTAATATCGCAACTGAGGATGTTGATGGCGAATTTGGTGTTCAAATTATTCCTGGTGGAATTGTTGAAGGAAGCCAAGAAAAAATTAATGTAGCTATCGCTCCTTTCAAGGATGCTTATGTTCCTACAATAAGCGAATTTGCTCAATATATGAGTGAATCAAACACAAACGCAAACGAACACTATGTAATGATTGATGGTACTCTTTACTTCTTTGAAGTTATAGATAGATATGACTACGTTCAACTTGAAATCATTAAGTTCACTGGCGATTTCAATGAAATTAGCATATATGAAAAATGCGGTGGCGGTTACGTTTATGCGGTTTCTATGCAAGCATTAAGAACAGCACAAAGCTACTATAATATTTACGATATTAATGTGGAGGATCTTGACCTTCAAAACTTCGATTTTGAAGCTAATAACGTTGAATTCTCCGAGAATTCCTTTACATCAGGTTATGAAACAAGATTTTGCTATGTATTTGTAGATGGCAAGGTAGAACAAGTTCCTGTTAGTGAGTATTACGATGCTTGTCATGACTATGTTCTTAACGAAGAGCTTTCCAAAGGACAAGAAACTGGTGCTTGTGGAGAAATATGCTATGATTACTACGAGTGCACAAAGTGTGACGACTACTATAAGAGCTTTGACTCTGTTTCACACACATCTGGTATAGTATATTCATATGATAATGGCATATATACAGCCAAAGAGGCTTGCACAAAGTGTGGCACAGTTGTTGAAGAGGATGAAGTAACCTTTGTTATTGACTCCGATATTACTACTGAGTATTATGAAAGTAATGAGTTTGTTGGATTTACTGTAACTATTGATGAGGAAACAGCTGGCACATACTTCCTCTGTGGAGTAAGTGCTGACTACAAATACATTGATACAGAAGTAGATGTATATGTTTATGAAGAAGGCGCTGATAGTGCTTCACTTACCGACTATGCATATGCAGACGGTGGCGCTGACCACGGACAATTTGGAGCTTTCCTTGAGCTTGAAGCAGGTGTAACTTACCTAATTGCTCCTAGCATTTACTATGACTATATAAATGAATCAGGCAACATAACTGTATATCTTGAAAAGCAAATCGCTGAATAATTAATTAATAAGGGGCTCGGGATTTTTCCCGAGCCTTTTTGTTGCATTAAGATAGATTTTGTGGTATAATATTGAAAAACTATTATAAGGAGGTAAATTATGGGCTTTTTAGAGCTTTTAGCTAAAATAAGAACACCACTTTTTGATAAGATATTTTTGCTTATTACCGAGCTTGGTGGACAAATGGCTTTTATCGCTATTGCTGTTATAATATTTTGGTGCTTCTCTAAAAAGGACGGCTACCTTCTTTTATCAATTGGCTTTATTGGTATAGTGGTAAACCAGTTTTTAAAGCTTTGCTTCCGTATTTTACGTCCTTGGGACCTTGACCCTAATTTCAAGGCCGTGCCAGAGGCAATACCAGATGCAAGTGGCTTTTCCTTCCCGAGTGGGCACACGCAAAATGCAGTTGGAATTTATGGTGCACTTGCAACACTTGCAAAAAGTAATCTTTCACGCCTAATATTTTTGTCTCTTTGTATAATTGTTCCGTTTTCACGTATGTATCTTGGTGTGCATACCCCTACTGACGTTGGATTTTCATTTTTCTTTGCGATTTTTGTAATTATAGTTACTAAGCCAATTTTTAATTGGGCATACAAAAAAACGCGCAACATGTTTATTTTCCTTGGTGTAATGGGAGTTATGGCAATAGCATTTTTACTATATGTAGAGGTAATTTTTGACCCAAGCACCTTGCCAACTGAGCAAATGCATAACTATATATCTGCCATTAAAAATGCATATTTAATTTTGGGTGCTTTAATTGGTGTTTTAGTTGCATACCCTATTGAAAAATATCTTGTCAAGTTTAAAGAGAGTGGCAAATGGTACACGCAAATTATAAAGTCATTAATTGGAATTTTACTTGTGCTTGGTCTTTTAGAGGGGTTAAAGCTACCACTTAATGCTATTTTTCCAGAGGACACAATTGCAAGAGCAATAAGATACTTTTTAGTCGTTGTTTTTGTAATAGCAATATACCCTCTGTCCTTTAAGCTTTTTAATAAGCTTGAGGTTAAAATTGAAGAAAAAAGAAGAATGAAAAAAGAGCTTAAGAATTAAAAAAACGCACACAGGGTGTGCGTTTTTTATGTTTTTATCTTGTTTTTCTGTTTCTTTCACGCTTTGGCTCTGGGAATAGACACTTCTCTCCGCGAACGCCTGAAAGGTAAGAAAGTGTGGCAACGAATGCACCTGGAATTAATGCAACTAAATATAGTGCGGTAATGTTGTAGTAGCTAAAGAACCATAAAAATGGGTAATACATAGCGTTTGTGTAAAGACCTACTATCGCGCTAATCCTATGCACTCCTTCAAGTGGTGGAATAAATGACAAGATGGCAATAACGTGTAATATTAGAATAAATACAGAGTTTGCAATTAGCCACATTAAAATGCCCTTGAAATTATTTCTTTTTAATCTGCCACCGTCAATTTTTATTTTATCACTTGAGCCCTTTTCCCACATGCAAACATATATCAGTCCAAGGTAAACAAGCGCCCCGAAAATACCTGCAATTACTGTTGCTATGCTAAGCATTTCCTTTTCGCCATTTATTTGTGTAGCAAGCATTTCAATTGCAATTGAAACAACAAGCCCAAAAATGCACATTGCTATATGATATACAAAGAGCTTAGTAATTGAGTCGGAATTTTCCTTAAAAAATCCAATTAAACCGCCCTTTTTCTCATTTTCTTCCATTTTATTTCTTCCTTTTGTCGTTTTATTTGTTTTATTATATAATAATTAACACATAAATTCAATATTGTTTTAAAAAATTTATATTTTTGATACAAAACATTAAACTTTTGTGTTAGAATAATCATAGATATTTTAAGGGGGTGGTTTTTTTGAGATTTCCTATTGAAGCTATGCCGCAGCTTATGCGCGATTTTGCTGCCTACAAGCTGACTATTCAAGGCTGCTCACAAAAAACAGTTGATGAATATCTTTCGGACTTAAGGCTTTTTACAAGGTACATTTATGCTAAAAGAGCTGGCATAAAAATCCCATCTGAAATCTTCGAGAAAATTGAAATTTCCTCATTGCAAACAGATTTCTTTGCTAAAATCACTACTGACGAAATATATGACTTTTTCATCTATGTTTCAAATGAAAGAGGAAACGCCTCCTCTGCAAAATCAAGAAAGCTTTCTGCTATTAAGGCATTTTTTAAGTTTGCTTGTCAAAAGCGTAGAATTTTAGAGGTCAACCCTGCCATTGATATTGAGGCACCAAAGAAAAAACAGTCACTTCCTAAATTTCTTTCAATGGAAGAAAGCCTTATGCTACTTGATGCTATTGAGAGTGACACAGAGTCTAAAACAAAGGAGCGTGACTATTGCATAATCACTCTTTTCTTAAACTGTGGTATGCGTCTTTCGGAGCTTGTTGGCATTAACCTTAATGATATTGACAGAGAATTCCGTTCACTTCGTGTTATCGGTAAGGGCAACAAGGAAAGAATTGTTTATCTAAATGATGCATGTCGTGATGCACTTGCCCGTTATCTTAATGTAAGGGGTGACGGTATGAAAAAATCACTAAACACCAATGCTCTTTTCATTAGCCGACAATATAAAAGAATTAGCAACAAAACCGTTCAATGGCTTGTTTACAAGTATCTTGAGCGTGCAGGTCTTGATTACAAGCATTATTCCACCCACAAGCTAAGGCACACCGCGGCAACGCTTATGTACCAAACAGGCAAGGTTGATGTGCGTGTTTTAAAAGAGATTTTAGGTCACGAGCAATTAAATACCACGCAAATATATACGCACGTATCTAATCAAGGTATGCAAGATGCCATTGATAACAACCCCTTGGCAAATATCAAGAGTCGTGCAAAGACGAAAAATGGTTGATTTTGTAAGCTGTTTTTGTTTATTTTTGGATAATTTGTAAAAAAACTACTTGAAAATTTTGTGCATTTTCACTATTGACTTATTTGTATAAAAACTATATAATAGTTGAGGTTGCTCACTATCGGTGATAAAACCTTAAATTTGAAGGAGATTAAATTTATGTTTGAAAGACTTAAGAAAATTCTCGTTGATGAACTTTCACTAAACCCAGATGATGTTACACTTAGCGCTGAGCTTGCTAATGACCTTGGCGTAAACTCACTTGAGCTTGCTGATCTTGTTCTTGTTTGTGAGGACGAGTTCGGAGTTGAATTCAATGAGGACGATATACATAAATTCATCACTGTTGGTGATGTAGTTGAGTATCTCGAAGAGTGCGCACAATAAGTTGTTATTATTAAGCAGAGGTATTAGCCTCTGCTTTTTAATGTTTTTACTAAAATTTTCAAGGGAGAAATAAAAATGTTTAAGCTTGAATTTGTGCAAATTGACTATGATACCATAGCCTCACCTAAACAAAAGCGCGCACGCGAGCATGAGTGCGCTTATTCTCTACTTGACAAAATGCTAAAAGAGGCTGGAATTTCAAGCTATGAAATTCTAAGGGGACAAAACGGCAAGCCTCATCTTAAAGGCGAAAAAATCCACTTTAATCTCTCTCATACAGAGGGTTTTGCTGTGGTTTGCCTTTCTGACACAGAAATTGGTGTCGATTGTGAAAAAATAGACCCAGCCTTTGCGCCTAAAATTGAAGCATTTAGTAAAAGATATTTTTTAGAAAATGAGCTTTCTTACCTTAAGAAAAATGATTTTTCGCCATCTTGTTTTTTTGAAATTTGGACAAAAAAAGAAGCATATATTAAGAAATATGGCTTAAATGCGGGTGCTCTTTCTAAAATTGATACTACTAAGGAAACGTTTGAGTGTATGCGCGTAGGCGAGTATATTATAAGTATTTTTAAGTAATTTCAAAAATATATTGATTTTATTTGTTTTTTGTAGTAAAATAAACAAGAAAAATAATTAAGCTAAAATTAAGGAGATAAAATTATGTTAGTTTCAGCAAAAGAAATGCTTGAAAAAGCAAAAGCAGGCAAATATGCCGTAGGTCAATTTAATATCAACAACCTTGAGTGGACAAAGGCTATCCTTTTAACAGCTCAAGAGTGCAACTCACCTGTTATTCTCGGTGTTTCCGAGGGTGCTGGTAAATATATGTGTGGCTACGAGACAATCGTTGGCATGGTAAAGGGCATGATTAAGTGCTTAGGAATCACTGTTCCTGTTGCTCTTCACCTTGACCATGGCTCATACGAGGGTGCTAAGGCTTGCATCAATGCAGGTTTTTCATCTGTAATGTTTGATGGCTCACACTACCCAATCGAAGAAAACATCGCTAAGACAACCGAGCTTGTAAATGCTTGTAACGTTCTTGGTATTTCACTTGAGGCAGAGGTTGGCTCTATCGGTGGTGAAGAGGACGGTGTTGTTGGCGCAGGTGAATGTGCAGACCCAGAGGAGTGCAAAATGGTTGCTGATCTTGGTGTAACAATGCTTGCAGCAGGTATCGGTAACATTCACGGTAAGTATCCAGCTAACTGGGCAGGTCTTAACTTTGATGTTTTGGCTGCTATCAGCGAGGAGACTGGTGATATGCCACTTGTTCTTCACGGTGGTACTGGTATCCCTGAGGATATGATTAAAAAGGCTATTTCTCTTGGCGTTTCAAAGATTAACGTTAACACTGAATGTCAGCTTGCTTTCGCTGCTGCTACAAGAAAGTACGTTGAGGACGGCAAGGATCTTAGCGGTAAGGGCTTTGACCCAAGAAAGCTTCTCGCTCCTGGCTTTGAGGCTATTAAGGCTACTGTTAAGGAAAAGATGGAGTTATTCGGTTCAGTTAACAAGGCTTAATTGTTTTAGGGTGTCAGAACGGTTAAAATCAAATTTCAAATTCAAAATAAAAGGCACTCAAAAGAGTGCCTTTTTTAATAAAAAGCGCACACGTGGTGCGCTTTTTTGTTAAATATAGAACTTAACCTTGTTGATTTTGACCTCGTTTTCAGAGGTTAATATTACTTTATATTCCCAGTTCATAATTGATACCTGAGCTTTAACTGTGCCTGTTTTACCATTTGTGCCCTTTGCTACAAATGTGCATGCATCGGTTTTATTAAGTCTCATTGGAATTTTGATTTGAGCAAGCTCACTTTGTGGTGTTTCAAACTCAAGCTCTACTACATACTTGCCTGATTTGCTAAGAACTATTGTTGAAGGCTCACCTAAGGTTATATTCTCCAGCTCCTTTACAAGTGTCAATCCTGTTGTATCAAGATTGCTACTATCGTATTTAAAGCCATTTGCTTTGAAGCGCTCATATGCGTGGGTTGTCAAAACGAACTCACAAATTCTCTTTGCGCAAACCTGTAGCTCTCCCTTTGTTAGATAGCCATTTTCAAGGCTTGACATTAAGTTGTCGCCATTATTTTTAGCATTTTCCATAACCATATAAATATCGTTTTGGCATTTAACCATGCTTGCAAAATCGCTGGTTGAGGTGGTGCCATCAAGATTGGTTATGTGTGCCCACCAGTCGGTCATTACAAAGCCGTCATAGCCCCAGTCGTCACGAAGAAGAGATTTTGTAAGGTCATAGTTTGATGCGGCGTGGTAGCCGTTTACTGCGTTATAAGCAGTCATAATTGACTTAACCTCGCCCTCCTTAACTGCAATTTCAAATGGGCGAGCATAAATTTCACGTATTGCTCTTTCGGAAAGAACTGAGTCACCTGTGTGACGCTTCCACTCTTGGCTGTTTGCCATAAAGTGCTTAATTGTTGCATATACTCCAACGCGATTTAAGCCCTTAGAAATAGCAGCTGCCATTTTACCGGTTAGATATGGGTCCTCGGAGAAATATTCAAAATTTCTACCGTTTAATGGGCTTCTATGAATATTAATACCTGGGCCTAAAATCACATCTATTTCATAGGCAGTCATCTCAACGCCCTCAAGAGAATAAAGCTCACTTACAAGCTCGTCATTAAATGTACACGCAAGGCAAGTTCCGTTTGGCATACTTGTTGC
Organism: Eubacteriales bacterium; assembly: GCA_045596585.1. Lineage (GTDB taxonomy): Bacteria > Bacillota > Clostridia > Oscillospirales > CAG-272 > RGIG2000. Next base: position 1,789 of record JAZOCP010000121.1, on the reverse strand, counting down.
ACTTGCACCTGAGTCCATTCTAATTCCAGATGGTCCGTCTGTTCCACAAACGATTGGAACACCATAGGAAATTAGTTCCTCAGTAACGCCACCAAAGGCGCAGCCCGTTCCTGCTGTTACCTTAGGTGAGTTCATTCCCTCTCCACGAACTAAGCAACAAAGCTCCTCGTTTGTGAGTTGGGCGATAAACTCGTCCATTGTATTTTTGCCAAGTCTTACGTCCTCAAGCTTAATGCCCTTGTTGCCTGTAAACTCGATTTCCTTTGGTAGGTTTTTATTAATTCGTTCAATAAGGTCGTATTCCATTGTAGGAACAGGCTCATATACTATCTTGCCATCCTCGTTTTTCATTCTTTCAAATGGAAGCTTAGGAGCTAATACTGAGTTGCATTTTCTTACAACCTCAGTTTCCTCTTGCATATAAACGAAAACAGGTAAGATATTGCGTGAGGAGTTTCCTACGTAGATTACGTATTGACCTGCCTCAAGCACGTAACAGTTTTTATTTCCTGTCGCACCAGAATCATCATAGCAAGCCATATCATTTATTAAAAATTCGAGGTGGAGTGTCTCTTTTTCGCCTTTTTTGAGCATTTTTGTCTTGGCATAAGAAATAAGCTCACAGCTTGGTTTTCCAAGCTTGCCGTTTGGTGCGCCAAAGTAAACCTGCACTACCTCCTTGCCCTCGTAATCGCCTATATTCTCCACAGCTGCTTCAACGACAATTTTGTTGTCCTTTACGTATGCCTTGCTGTTCATTTCGAAGTGTGTATATGAAAGTCCAAAGCCGAATGGGTAAAGCGCCTTTTCCTTTGCAAAGGTTTCAAAGTAGCGATAGCCTACGTAGATATCTTCCTTGTAGAGGTTGTTTTCCTCACCACCAAAGTTGGCACTTGATGAATAGTCGGAAATATCATATGCGATTGTATCTGCAAGCTTGCCACATGGGGAATAGCCCATTAACACCTCGGCACATGCACGACCTCCACACATACCACCCTGCCATACATATAAAACGGAAGAAATATTGTATTTTTCTACCCATTTCATATCTATAATTGCGCCAACGTTCAAGATTACTATAACCTTATCAAATACGCTTGAAACCTTGGAAAGAAGCTCTTCTTCTCCCTTGGAAAGGAGATAGCTGCCCTCAGCTGCTGAGTTGTCTCTGTCCTCACCAGCGGTTCTACCTATTACAACAATAGCCTTCTCGCCAAACTCTCTTGCTTTTTTAACTGTTTCAAGGTCTATATCCATTTCCTTTTGACACCAAGGCTCACCACCCCAGCCCTGTCCTTTATCAAATGGATTATCCTTTTTCCACTCTTCATATATAGAAAGTAGCTCTTCGTTTATTTTTATATCGTCATACTTTTTAAGTTCATCAACGATGTTAGTAACATATTTTACATTTACAAGTCCACCAGAGCCTGTGCCACTCTTGTAATATTCGCGCTGAATTCTGCCAAAAATAGACACTCCCTCGCCTTTTTTAAGAGGTAACACACCATTTTTATTTTCGAGCATTACAATGCCCTCTTTTGCACTTTCAAGCGAAAGCTCCTCAAGCTCCTTTATTGAGTCCTTTGGTAAATTGCCAAGGTCATAGTCCTTATAATAGTTGTTTTCGTATTTCATAATTGCCTCCTTAGTGGTCGGTAAAATTCGCTATTCTTAGTTTAACATTTTATATTATAAAAATCAACATAAATTACAAACAATACTAGCGAAATTTATACAAACAAGCTTTATTAAAAGAATACGGCTTATAAATGTAACAGCGAGT
>JAZOCP010000120.1:0-21562 GCA_045596585.1 Eubacteriales bacterium | reverse complement strand
GGGCTTGGGCTTAGCCCATTCTCGCGAACCCCTAAAATTCTACGAATTTTTGAGGAACCCCGAGGCGCGTTTGACTAGTCAAATGCGATGCTTGCACTTTGCTCAAAGTATAAATTCTCCGCTAAGAACAGCACCCATTGGTGTGCTTTTTGTTTTATAGTGAGTCAATATAGTCACAAGCGGCAAGAGCGGCAACCGCGCCATCTGCACAAGCAGTAGCCACCTGTCTTATTCTCTTAGAGCGGCAGTCACCTGCTGCAAAAATACCAGCGCGATTTGTAAGACAGCTCTCACCAGCATTAACATAACCCCAAGAGTTTAATTCAACAATATTTGATACAATTCCGTTTTGAGGAATAAGACCGATAGCAACAAACATACCATCAATTAAAAGTGTACGTCTTTGGTCGCCATTTTTAATAACGATACCATTTAATGCGCCATCGCCCATCAAGGACTCAACAACTGAGCCAAGAATAATTTCTACATTTTTCTTTTGATAAAGTAACTCGCTTAGCTTTTTCTCACCAGTTAGTCTATCAAAGTTTTGAACAACATATACCTTCTTTGCAAGGTCAGATAGCATAAGCGCCTCTTGAAGTGCTGAGTTGCCACCGCCGATTACAGCAACAGTTTTGCCTGTATAAAATGCACCATCACAAACAGCACAGAAGGAAATGCCCTCGCCAATAAATTCCTCCTCGCGCTCAAGCCCAAGTAAGCGGTGTGTCGCACCTGTTGCAACAATAACTGTCTTGCCCTCAAAGTCGCCAGAGTCTGTTTTTACAAGCTTTGTTTCACCATCTAAAACCTCTAAAACCTCTGCAACCTCAATATCAGCACCTTGCTCCATTGCTTGCTCAACAAGCTTTTCGCCAAACTCATTACCAGAAAGAGCAACAAAGCCAGGAATATTCTCAACCTTTGGTGACTGTGTAATTTGACCACCGAAGGTTGCTTTTTCAATTACTAAAACAGCTTTATTTGCACGGCGCGCATATACTGCGGCAGTAAGACCAGCAGGGCCACCACCGATGATAATTACGTCATATAGCATAGTTAATCTCCTTTTAATATAGGGTAAAATAGGGTGTTGAAGCCAACACCCTATTAACTTTTAATTATTATGCGCCAATGTATTTCTTAATATCAGAAACGCCTGCATACTTAGTAGCAACACCATTTTCGATAACAACAAGTGTTGGAGCAGTCTTAATGCCAAGCTCAGTTGCCATTTCAGCATTTTCGTTAGCAAGAAGCTTTGTGTAACCAACGCCTGCCTTATCAAGAAGTGAGCAAGCTATTTTGCAGTTAGGACAAGTAGCTGTTGTAAAGAGGTAAACGCCATCATTTGCATTAGCCTCACAGTTGCAAGCAGCCTCAGCCTTAGCTTCAACCTTGCCATCCTTCTTAAGCTGTGATGTTTCAATGTTGTAAACAAGACGGTCCTTGTACTCTTGGCTCTTACCATCGTTCCAGTTTTGAACAGGACGGTAGTAACCAGTGATACGGCTGTAAACCTCTGTTACTGCGTTACACTCAGGGCATCTATAATGCTCACCTGAAATATAACCGTGTGTCTTACAAATTGAATATGTTGGTGACATTGTGTAGTATGGGAGCTTGTAGTTTTCTGCGATCTTGCGAACAAGGTTAGCAGCACTCTTCCAGTCAGGAAGCTTTTCACCAAGGAATGCATGGAAAACAGTACCTGAGGTGTAAAGTGTTTGAAGCTCATCTTGAATATCAAGAGCAGTGAAGATATCGTCTGTGTAGCCAACAGGGAGGTGTGAGGAGTTAGTGTAGTATGGTGTATCATCCTCAGTCTTAGCTGCTGTGATAATGTCAGGGAAGTGTCTCTTGTCGTGCTTAGCAAGACGATAAGATGTTGACTCAGCTGGAGTTGCCTCAAGGTTGTAAAGGTCACCGTACTTCTCTTGGTAGTCGGAGAGCTTTTCTCTCATATGGTTGGGAACCTCTTTTGTAAACTTTTGAGCCTTTTCTTGTGTAAGGTTTTCCTTAATCCATTTAGCATTGAGACAAGCCTCGTTCATACCAACTAAGCCAATTGTTGAGAAGTGGTTAGCAAATGTGCCAAGGTATCTCTTTGTGTATGGGTAAAGACCATTTTCAAGAAGTCTTGTAATAACTGTACGCTTAACTTTAAGTGAACGAGCTGAGATGTCCATGAGTCTGTCAAGACGAGCATAGAAATCCTCTTCGTCGGTTGCAAGGTATGCAATTCTTGGCATGTTGATAGTAACAACACCAACAGAACCTGTTGATTCACCACTACCGAAGAAGCCACCGGACTTCTTACGAAGCTCACGAAGGTCAAGTCTTAGACGACAGCACATTGAACGAACATCGCTTGGCTCCATATCGCTATTGATGTAGTTTGAGAAGTAAGGTGTACCATACTTAGCTGTCATTTCAAATAGAAGCTTGTTATTTTCTGTTTCTGACCAGTCAAAGTCACTTGTAATTGAGTATGTTGGGATTGGGTATTGGAAGCCACGGCCGTTAGCGTCACCCTCAATCATAATCTCGATAAACGCCTTGTTTACCATGTCCATTTCCTTCTTACAATCCTTGTACTTGAAGTCAACCTCCTTGCCACCGATGATACAGTTGAGCTCAGCTAAGTCGTTAGGAACTGTCCAGTCAAGAGTGATATTTGAGAAAGGAGCTTGAGTACCCCAACGTGAAGGTGTGTTAACGCCATAAACGAAGGATTGGATGCATTGCTTAACCTCTTTATATGAAAGGTTGTCAATCTTAACAAATGGAGCAAGATATGTGTCAAATGAGGAGAATGCTTGTGCACCAGCCCACTCATTTTGCATAATACCAAGGAAGTTAACCATTTGGTTGCAAAGTGTGGAAAGGTGAGATGCTGGAGCAGATGTAATCTTACCAGTAACTCCACCAAGGCCCTCTTTAATTAATTGCTTAAGTGACCAACCAGCACAGTAGCCTGTGAGCATTGAAAGGTCGTGAATATGAATATCAGCATTACGGTGAGCATTGCCAATTTCGTCATCATAAATTTCAGATAACCAGTAGTTAGCAGTAACAGCACCAGAGTTTGAAAGAATAAGACCACCAACAGAGTAGGTAACAGTTGAGTTTTCCTTAACTCTCCAGTCGTTGATGTTTAGGTAGTTATCAATGATTGCCTTATAGTCAACCATTGTAGCATTAATGTTACGGATTTTTTCTCTTTGGCGACGGTAGATAATGTATGCCTTAGCAACATCGTCATAGCCAGCCTTGATAAGTACAGACTCAACAGAGTCCTGAATTTTTTCAACAGAAATCTTTCCATTTTCTATCTTTGGCTCAAATTCAGCGGTAACCTTAAGAGCAAGGAAGTCAATAATATCATCGTTAAATTGCTTTTGGCAAGCATCAAATGCTTGTGTAATAGCTTCACTAATCTTCTTAATGTTGAAATCAACAATTTTGCCATCACGTTTAATTACAGTGTACATAGTTTTTCTCCTTTTTTAGTTTTTATCAAATTTTTATAACACAATATGTAGTATTTTGCCCAAAGTGCAAAAACCGTATTTTTGCCTCAAAAAAACACCCAGATATTAAAAAGGTGTTCCAAAAGCCTTATATTACGGGCACTTTTGCCTAAAAAGACAAAATGTGACATAATTTTTTTCGGTGTCGAAAACAATTATATCACATATATAGTGTTATGTCAATAGGTATTTTAACAATATCTTGTGTTTTTTACTAAATTCCACGAATTTCGGTATTTGGCACAAATTCCCTCGCTAAAACCGCCATTTTTTCCATTTCGGTGGGTAAAATTGCACAAAAGCCGTCGCCAATTAGGTCTCCAGAGTCAACAAAGGACTGTAAAAAGTACCTTGGCGCCCCTTTTATCGTTTTTGCTATCTTTACAATATCTTGTGTTTCGTGTAGTCCATCGACAACAGTTGTTCGAAACTCGAAATCAACCATGCCAGAGAGCAAAAATTCAACAGTTTTCTTAAAAGGAGTAATGTCTAAATTTTCTATTCCCGTGGTCAAAGCATACTTTTCGTACGAGTTTTTAAAGTCAACCGCTACGTAGTCAATAAGTCCTTCCTTTACAAGGCTAATTAGCCTGTCGGGATAAAATCCATTAGTATCAAGCTTAACTAAAAGCCCGAGGTCCTTTACCTCTTTTATAAAATCAGCAATTTTTGGCTGTAAAAGTGGCTCACCACCGCTTATGCAAACACCCTCTAAAATGCCCTTTCTTTTTTTGAGGTATGAAAGAATTTCTTCCTTTTTATAAATATTCATATTATCTATGTGCGTAACAAGACTTGCATTGTGGCAAAACGGACAACGTAAATTACAGCCCGAGGTGAACAGTGTACACGCCACCTTGCCAGGGTAGTCAAGCAGCGTTAGCTTTTGAAACCCAGAAAAATTCATAAAATCCCCCCTTAGTGAGTCTAATATAATTATACCATTTAATGATACAAAAAACAAGGAGCTTGTTAAAAATATGACACCTTGAATATTTATCAAGTGCATTACTGTATAAAAATAAAAGCCGCACCATAAGGTGCGACTTTTTAACTGTTTATTAAGGATTTTCTATATTTAGAGGGGGAAAGGCCTATGTGCCTTTTGAAAAGCCTTGCAAAGAAATTGAAGTTAGGGTAACCACAGGTTGAGCTTATCTCTCTAATTGATAAATTGCTTGTTTCAAGCAAGTGAATAGCCAGGCGCATACGCAATTCAATAATATACTTAGAAGGTGTTGTGCCTGTTTGCCTTTTGAAGCTTTTATTATATACTGTTAGACACATAGCTTCTAATTTTGCAAGCTCTGGAATACTTACTTGCTCAGTAAAGTTTTCGTTCAAAAATCTTATTGATTTTGAAAGGGGAACATTTTTTGAGTGGTTTTTTATCGCGCGCCCTGCTTCTATGAATAGACGCTCAAGCAAAATAGCAAGCTCTCGCTCTCTAAATTCATCATCCTTTGCAAATGCCTCAAAAATTGATTTGAAGCGCAATTGTATGTGATTGTTTATGTTAAGACAGTTTTTATTTGGAAATAATAAAATCCCGTTTTCCGACAGCAGCTTTTCAACCTGGGTTCCGGTAAAGTGTACAGCTAAAAAGTATACCGTTTCTCCTGAACACCAAATTTTGTAGCTTTGCCCTGGGGGAATGACAATCATTTCGCCCTCATTTATAGTTCCTTGCCCGCTTGGTGTATTAACATCTAATTTGCCGGATATTAAATATATAAGATAGTAGTCAACACGCCCTATTTTGTTTATATTGGTGTGTTGGGCGTATGTATTACAGCAGCTAGCGCAGTTTACAACAAGTGGAGCATCAAGCGACTTATAGTTGCCGTAAAACGCACCCGTGTTTTTGCTCCCAGTTGTGGGACGGTCTATATAATAGAGAGAGCTTTTCATAATTCCTCCAAAAAACCGAATAGTGCTAATAATTTACAGAATAATTCTTTTATTTTAACTAATTATATCCTATCATAAAAATGGGAATAAGTCAAATAGTTTTTATTTTTAGGAGGGAAAACAATGAAAAAAAGAGTGATTTTATCCTTTGTAATAGCATTATTCATGGTGTGCTTTTTTGCAATTTCAATTTCAGCAGCGACCACAAATGAATTCGGCACACTCGAGACAAGCACAACAATTGACCTTGAAGGTATGTCAACAGATACAAAGGCAAGGGTAGTTCTTTTTGATGGTACAGAATACCATACATACCCAGCACAGTACATTGTAACAAGTGCTGGCGACATGGCCTTTAATTTTGAAAAAATCAATACCGCCTTTCAAAAATCCTACGTTCTTAATAGCGTAATTAGAATCGAAGTACCAAACACTGTTAAGGTTGTTGTTAGCGGCTTGTTTAACTACGGTAAAAACAACAATCTAAAAGAGGTTTATTTCCCATCGGACTCACAGGTTTACAAGTTTAACTGGGGTTGCTTCGAGAAGAACACAGGACTTGAGAAGATTAATATTCCTGCAAGCTTGACAGAGTATAATGGAACAAACCATTTTGCACATTGCACATCACTTAAAGAGGTTACATTTGACGAGGGATATTCAGTAAGTGCTATTCCAGACAACTTTTTCCAAAGTTGCTCGTCACTTGAAAAATTAGTATTTCCAAACACAATAACAGATTTGGGTGGGAATGCGTTTTCCTCTTGCGCAAAGCTGAAAACCATTGTTTTAGGTGCCAACCTACAAACAATGAAGGGGGCAGCATCCGACTGTGCAACAAGCGGCTCAACATGGTATTTACCAGCTACCTTCTATGCATCAAATGTAACAAGTGAGCCACCTTCAAATATGTTCCACTGGGCAGGTGCTCAAACAAACGGTGTTAGTGGAAACAGCAATAACCCAAAGAACATAACATTTGTATATACAGGCACAAAGGCGCAGGCAGAGGCACTACAGGCAAGATTCAAGGCAGCGGATGCAGCTACAGGTGAGGGCTGTGTAGGTCTTAGCAGACTATATGATGCAACCCTTTGCACAGAGGCAGAGTATGAAACGTTGACTGGTAAAAAGGTTGGAGAGAGTGCAACAGGTTATTATCTCGTATATGGCTACAACAAATGCGACGCCTTTTATGGTAAAGATCACAAAGAGGGTGCAGTTGAAAGAAAATTTGAAGGTGCACCATATGTAACAAATTACGTAAATGCATCATCCTGCGAAAGATGCGGAAAGAATTTCATAGTTGGCGATCCTATTTGTGGCCCACTTTTCCAAAATCTTGGCTACTCACGATCAAATGACGGCACAGCATTTGCATACGGTATTTCATTAAATGACCAAAATATTTCAGCATACAAGGCTGCAACAGGAGAAGAGATTTCATATGGATTTATTCTTGGGCTTGCAGGTTCAGAGGCTGAGGCAGGCAAGATAGTATCAAGCGAAGGAGAAGCGCTAATTTCAAATTCAATTGTTACTAACTTCGCAAAGGTTCAGTATGAAAAATTGAATGTATATTATTTGAAAGTGACAAAGATAGAAACAGAAGCACAAAGAGAGCTTAACATCTATTGCAACGCATATGTAATAGAAAATGGTGTAGTTTCCTATATAGGTGAGGTAAACGACAGCTATCTTCCTGTTGCAATAAAGGTAAAAAATTTACCGGTTAAAGAATAAAACAAAAAGCCCACCGATTTCGGTGGGCTTTCATTGTGATTTTATTTCTCAATAACAAATACAGGCGTATCGAGTGCGCAGAAACAATGCCTTCCCCTTTGCTTGGAGGGGAAGGTGTCGGCGATAGCTGACGGATGAGGTGTAGAAAAAAGCCCCATCATAAGGCGAGGCTTTAAATTTTATTATTTCTCAATGATAAATACAGGCATTTCGGATGCACAGAAGGTTACGTTTCCGTCCTTGTTCTTTAGGTCGCTTCTCTTACCATTGTATTTTTCAAATGCAAGCTCAGCTAAGATAAACTCACCCTCGCCAACATTCAATTTAAATCTCTTAACCTTTGTAGAGTTAGAGGATGGGCACCAAACAGCATATCTTGCCTTGCCATCCTTGGTTTCATACTTAAATACTCTTACCTTTGGATTTGGTGACTCAACCTCGCAAACAAAGGATGTATCATGCAAGATTTCCTTAGTTGTATATACATAATAGAAGGAATCCTTTTTGTTACCTTGAATTACGTTTCTTGGGTTAATCTCAATAGGGAAGCGAACAAGTCCACTTGAACCGTATTTACCAACCGCTGTTTCCTCAGGACCACAGTCACGAGACATATACATTGCCGCACGCTCAACTCCAATAGAGGAAAGAAGTAAATATTCACGAACAAGCCACATGCCCTGTACCTGTCTTCCTGTATATTCACCATATGCGTGTGCAGATGTTGATGTATCATAAGATTGGTTAGTGTCCCAACCAAACTCGGTTAACCAAATTTCCATATCTGGGTAGTATCTATCACGCCAGTCCATAATTGTTGTAAATGCTCCAACAATATCGCCCTCGTCAGGAGAAATACCAACGTAAGCCATTTGTGCTTGGTCACCACGGTCAGCAATATTTACGTCAACGTTTTTAGTCTTACCAGTCTTTAGATTTATGCGCTTACCGCAATATCTGTGTGCGTTAATAACATCAAATGGAAGCTTTTTGTCCTTACGATTATATTCACACCAGAATTGCATAGCCTTAAGTCTGCCAAGATGTAGGCCAGCGCCACCGGACATAGACATAATAAAGTTAGGGTCGGCTTGCTTAACACCAACATTTTTAAACTTGCCCTCGTGTCCGTCGTAGCAAATGCTTAAGAAGGCAGCCATTTCAAATGGTGTAAAGTAAGGGTCACGACCAAGCCATGTGCCATCAGGCTCATTAAGTGGCTCAACAGCAGTAAGATAGCCAAGACCAATCTTCTTTTCTTGTCCCTCGCTAACCTTAATTAAATCAGGGTCGATGTTCTTGTTTCCACCATAACGCGCAACGTATTGGAAAAGCATTGCAGCATAGGAAATGTAGTTGGCAGGGTCACAGGAATCTGCTGTATGGTCCTTAGGTCCGCGTCTTGAGTGAGTGGAAAGTGTTGGTGCAACATCAATTCCGTGACTATGAAGTCTTTCATAATATTCATCAAAGTTCCATTGACCTGCATTAGATGGGTTTAGTCTAATTGAAGTGTTGTAGCCATCTGGGTCACAGGTCCAGGTCCATGGGTGATACTCACGAATATATGTGCAAGCACGAGCAATATCGTCAGCATCATTGATAAATCCGTTCATACCAACAAATTTGGAAAGGTCACTCTTTTTGTGCTCCTTCCTTGGAGGAGGAGTTAAATCAATATCTTCAACCTTGTAGCCATAAATCAAAATTTCGCTTGGTGCTTGGTTATTGTTGAATGAAAAGTTTATATAACGTGTTTTGTAGCTTGTTTCAAAGCCAGTAAATTTTCTTTCCTCTGGTGCAAGCTCTTCATCATATTCCCAGCTAAATGGAGTACCCATTCTAACTCTAACCTTACGAACGCCATAGTCGCACTTGTCCTTTTCAGGCTTGTATGCATCGTAGTCGTTATAAATATACATGTTGGTAATTTGATAAATACCATCAAGCTCAACTGTAAATTGTAGGTCAGTTTGTCCAATCCACCAGTGGTCGTGTCTTGGGTGCACCTTAGGTGTTTCACCCTCAATGCCATATAGTGGGTCGCCAACTACGTCAAATTCGTTAAAAAAGTTTTCAATCTTTTCAATGCCCATATCGTTGATGAGCATATCAGGGGTAACCCTGATTTTTTGTGTTTTGTTCATTTTTCTTCTCCTTGTGCCACACATAATGTGCGAACAAAATCGCAAAATTGTTTTTGTGCAACTTACATAAAATATTATGTAAATATTCACTGCTCTTAGTATAATATAAATGAAGAAAAAAGTCAATGATTATTGCGATTTTAATTTGCTTTTTTCATTGACAAAATACACTATTGCCTGTATAATATATTTGGTAATTTTTCCAAGAGGAGGATAAAAGGCAAAATGAAGCTCAGTATAGTAGTATGTCTTTATAACACAAATAAAGAATATTTTGACAAATGCCTTGCCTCAATAAGGGCAAACACCTTAAAAAAAGAGGAATATGAGCTAATCGTTCTTGATGATGGCTCTGAAATAAAATATGATGAAATCCTAAAAAAGTACGACCCTGTGTACGTAAAAACCGAAAATAGAGGTCTTTTAGCATCGCGTCTTTATGCTATTATGATAGCTAAGGGTGAGTATGTTGCTTTTTGTGATGCAGATGATACTGTTTCCTTTAACTATTATGAGCCAATGCTTGATGTAGCACAAAGGGAAAATGCAGATGTTGTAATAAATGACTGGGCATTTGAAACACAAGCAACTAAATATGCGTGTGATGGTGACAGGACAGTAAATGAAAACTTGAAATTTGAGGGTGAGGACATTTTAGCCTTCTTTGCCTCCGGCAAGGGTAGGGCACACTCATATTTCGTTCAATGGAATAAAATTTTCAAAAGATCACTTTTGTTAAAGGCAAAGGCTGAAATTGAAAAAACTGATGCTGTATCAAACAAGCCATTTACATTTTCCGAGGACGCGCTTTGTAACTTTTTTGTTATGAAAAATGCAAAAAAGCTTGTAAACATTCATACAGGCTATTATTTTTATCGTGTTCACGATGCTCAGAGCGTTGCGACTAATAGCAAAGAAAGCTTAAAAAAAGAAATAGACCAAATGACACTCACTCTTGATATAATGCTTGATAGCTTGCCAAGTGGTATATATGGAGAAAAAATCAAGGAGGGAATTTTGGAATGGCGCTCCCTCATGGCAAGAAAGCACTATTCGTATGCTAAAATGCAAAAGCACCCCGAGATGATAGAGTACATAAGAGAAAAATATCATCAAGATAAATTAGAATTTTCTCGTGTAAAGGATTCAACTGTATATATCGGCACAAGGCTCCTCGGTAACAACTTTGACGAAATAGATAGAGAGCTTGCGCGAATTTACAAGGCTGATAGTGAGGTAAGGGTAATTTATAACAAAAAGGATGAATATGCCACAAAAACAATTAAGTATTTAGTTGAGAAAAAGGGCGTTAAAATTTCAGACACCGCAAAAAGGCTTATAATAGTACCAAAGCGCGAAATTAAGCTGAAAAATAGACTTGCACACAATAAAATTGCAACAAAAATTGGAATGGCACTTTTTAAGAAAGGCTCCAAGATGCGTGCTGTGCTTAAGAGCAAAATATAATAAAAAAGGGGCAAAATTGCCCCTTCTTTTTTGTTAATTTTTAGTGAATATTTTTTAAAAATTTGTTCTAACTTAGACACGTGGTGGCACTTTTTTGACAAAAAATGAGTCGTATAGCCACGACACAGCCTACTATATTGACAAAATATAATACGTGTGATATAATATTTAAGACTTAAAATCTTAATAATATAAGTAGGAGATTTAAAATGAAGAACAAAAAAAGGATCTTGTCGTTAGTATTGTCAATTATTATGATACTTACAGTTGTCTTCCAAATGGTTGCATGTGGCAACAATGTGGTTGACACAAACTCAGACGAAAATACTAACACAAACACTAACACTGGTACAAATCCAGGGGAAATAATTACACCTACCGAAAAGGTTGGCTACACAGTAGTTGTTAAATCTGTAGGTGGTATGCCACTTGAGGGCGTGAAGGTTTACGTTGCCGACAAGGACGGAAACTTTACTAAGGACTCAATTGGTACAACAGGTGCAAATGGCGCTACTACAATTAGACTTCCACGTAGCTCAGATTATCAAATTTTCCTTGAGGACGCACCAGATGGCTACATAGTTGAGGACTCATATAAGATGGGCACAACAGGCGCAACAATTACACTTGTTTCTGCCCCTATTGATGATGACCCAGCTGGTGCACGCTATGAGCTTGGTGACATTATACATAATTTTACATTAACTGTTGATGGTCAAAAAATTACATTTGCTGACATTTTAAAGGAAAAGAAGGCAATTGTGCTTAACTTCTGGTTCACAACCTGTGGCTACTGCGTTGAAGAATTCCCAGATATGGAAGCATCATATGCAAAATACAAGGACCAAATTGCATTATTTGCATTAAATGGTAAGCTCGGTGGCGACTCAGTTGCTGCAGTTGAAAACTTTAAGACAAACTTCCACTATGCACATAGCGACTATACAACATTAAAGACCTCACTTCTTCAAAATGACCTTACAAAGGCAATTGGACAAGGCATTTCATACGAGGTTCTTAGCAAAACTGAAATAGACAAGGGCTTTGATAGCGTGCTTACAGATGTTTTAGCATCTGATGACAAGGGTGCATATGCACTTTCAGTTGCCGATGCTCTTGAAAAAATGTTAGAGCAAGAGGACGAAACAGCACTTAAGCAAGCACTTCTTGATTTCGCAGAAGCACTCAAGGGAGTAAATGCAGAAGACGAGGCAGCACTTACAGCTGTATTTAACGATGCAAAATCAAACGTATATGAATCATTTGAGCTTAAGCTTACTATGATTAAGGACGAGAATGATATTGAGTCCTGCTTTGGCATTACAGCTAACCCTGTTACTATCGTAATTGATCGCTATGGTATGATTTCACTTATTCATATGGGTGCAATTCCTAATGAAAAGCACTTTGACGCACTCTTTAACTACTTCACAGTTAATGATTACGAGCAATCACTTTTCAATGGCGTTGGCGAGTTGACTCCAACTGAGAAGCCAACCGTTGAGGCTCCTTCAAATGAGGAATATAACGAGATTCTTAATAAGGGTGAAGCAAACATTACCTTCGCACCAGAAACAGAAACATCAGATGCTGATTATTCATGGCCATTTGTTGAAGCAACAAAGGACGGCATCGTTGGTGTTAAGCCTTCAAACTTCGATAAGGACACATCCTTTGCAACACTTCACGCAAAGGTAGAATTAAAGGCTGGCGAGGCAATTATGTTTGATTACTTTGCCTCAACACAATATGGTTATGACGTTCTTTACGTTTTAGTTAACGGTAAGGACATCTATACAATCTCTGGCGAGAGCGAAGAGTGGCAGGGCTGTTGCCCATTTGTTGCTATAGAGGATGGCATTTACGATATCGCGCTTGTTTATAGTAAGGACTATTCTGATTATGATGGTGATGATGCAGTTTACCTTTCAAACTTCCGCGTTGTAGATAAGGATGAGGTAAGTGTTCCTTCATATATTCCACGTTTTGCAGCAACCAATTTAAACGAATATGGTAGCGACTATGAAAACTACGTTGATGTTGTTCTCGGCGCTGATGGCTACTACCACGTTGGCACAGAGGACGGCCCAATTCTTCTTGCTAACCTAATTGGTACTACAAACTTCTCTGAGGATTATAGCATCACAGTTGAAATTTCAAATACACATGAGTTTATAATTGACGGCGTTAACCATTACGATGATTTAATTCAATATTGTAACTATGCATCTAACTCACAGCTTTATATGTATTGTAGCGTAACTCCAGAGCTAAGAGAATACCTTGAGGCATTCGTTGGACCAATGTATGTTGGTGTTGGAGAAAATAACCCTAACCAATGGCTAACACTTTGCTCATACTATGATGCATATGGTACAAATGGTGAACAGCTTGAGGACCCAATTAAGGGACTTGCTTCCTTCAGCGCATATGATGTAGTTGAGGGCTCACCAAACCTTGTTGAGTATAACAGAGTAATTATGCCAAGAGGACTTCTTTATAAGTTCGTTCCTACAAAGAGCGGTGTATATCGCTTCACAACCAATAGCACATACGAGGTTGATGGTTGGATTTTCGTTGGCAACCACGACATTTGGGTTGAAAACGGTGATAAAATTCTATATACCTACTCAGACATTGGCGAAAGACACGTTACAGAGCTATTAATTGATAATGGCGATGGCACATATACAAGAGACTACAAAAACGCATCATTGGTTGCTTATATGGAAGAGGGCAAGGAATACTACATTGACTTTGCATATTACGACCAATATCAGTTCGGCAAATTTACATTTGATGTAAAATATGTTGCCGAAAGCAAAGAAATCTTTATTGCTGCTTCTCCTGGAGTATTTACATACGAGGAGGGTGTAGGTGGCGCAATGGGCGACACCATCGCTGGTGGTATTGACGTTGTTCTTGGTGAGGACGGCTTCTATCATCACCTAAAGGCTGATGGCTCAATTGGCTCAATTGTTTATGCTGATTTCTATCAAACAACCTCAATATTCCCGGTTCAATCAATCAAAATGCTTTGCAATATAGGCGCGTTCAACCTTGAGATTACAGAGGTTGACCAAATGGCAATTGCTTACCTCGATAAATATGGTGAGGATGGCTTGAAGGACCTATGGGGCGAGGACTATGAGGAAAACTACAAGTATTATCAAATTGCAGACGTGCTTGAGGGTAAATATCATGGTTATGTGGTTGACGGAGTATATAAATCATTTGGATATGAGTATGTAACTAACGAAATAACAGGCGAGACTGAAATAGTTCTTCAAGAAATTCCAAAGAACGCAGTACCAGCAAAGGATTATACATCACTTATTGAAAAATATGCGGCTCTTGTTCATACAAGCGAAACTGAAAACGTTGAGCGTCAGGGCTGTGTTGCGGTTACTGAGGAGCTTGCAGAGGCACTTCAGCTTCTTATGGACAAATTCACTTTCCCAGGCGTTGACCATTCATGGACAAAGCTTTGCTACTACTATAACTACCTTGGCGCAGCCGAGTAATTATCTAACTTTATTTTAAAAGTTTTTTGGTTAGGCGGTGCTTAAGCATCGCCTAATCTACACAAAATAATGCTAAAGTTTTTTAGCACATGGAGAAATATGAAAAAAAGAATTATAATAGCCTTGTTTGCTTCTTGCTTACTTATTTGTTCGCTCTTATTGGTTGCATGTGGAAACAATAATGATACAAGCACAAATACAAATACAAACGAAGAAGAAACAAGCGAAATTACATATACAGTAAAGGTTGTTGACTATAAGGGCGCACCAATTTCCTCTGGACTTTTTGTTCAGCTTTATAAGGATGGTGAGGCGCTTGGCTCAATGAAAAAGGCAAATAAGGATGGTGAGGCATCCTTTACCCTTGAAAAGGGCGAATATACCTATGAGATTATTTTAGCCGATGATACCTTAACTTATGATAAGGAAAATGTAAAGCTCACAGCAAAGGCACCTTCAAAGGAAGTAATGCTTTATAAAGAGCTTGGAGAAGAAAAAATAACAATCGCTCCTTACGATGAAAAAATCGGTGACAGAGTGGAGAAGGACGCATACTTTATAGAAGAGGGTGCAACCCTTGTACCTATTGATGGTATGACCTATTACATCTTCCAGCCAACAAGAGGCGGAATATACAGATTTAGCTATATTTCTGATGTTGCAATAACAATTGGCTATTATGGTCGTTCTGACTTTGTTCTTGATTATAGCATAGCCGAGGTTGAAAACAGAGCCTTTGAGGTTGAAATAACGGACGGTGGCGTATCAAGTGGAATAGGTGGCACAACGCGTATGGTAATAGGTGTTAAATCCTTAGCGGTTGATAGCTGCGTTTTAACAATTGAGCGTATCTCCGACCCAAAACAAGAATTACCTCGTATAGATTATGCACCACTTGAGGTTCCAAAGGACAAGCAAATATACGACTTTTTAAATAGCAAGCTTGTTGACCTTGATGTAACAGACAAGGACTTAAAGGTTGTTTATAGTGCAAATGATGGCTTCTATCACTATGGTACAGAGGATGGACCAGTAGTTTTAGTTAGAATTAAAACACCAAGTAAATATATTGCATCCTTCTATACAATTTGTGAAACAACAAATCTATATAAGATAATCAAGGATGAGGGTGGCACACCTATTAGGATGGAAATATACAACCAAATGATAGGCGCTTATGCCGAGGTGTGTGATGACTCTGGCGTTGTTCCACTTACAAAAGAGCTTGAATATGCTATTAAAAACATAGGCGAACAGCTTGGTTGGTGGGGAGATAACCCAATATTTAAGGTCGGCGATGATATCCTCGAGGACGGAACAATGGTTGATGGCGAGGTGCTTGATGTTCCAGTTGAAAATGCATGGCTATTTGCATGCTGTTATCTTGAAACAACAAGTGCTGGTACAGAGGAGCAAAAAATAACAATTAAAGACACTGTTGAAGAAAAACAATATAACCTTATTTTAGAAAAAGATGCGACCCTGTATCTAAAATCTACAAATAAAGCATCTGCTACAATTACTATTGAAAATGCGCAAAATATAACTCTTATTTACGCAGGAAACGAGTATGTAGCTGACCAAAAGGGCACAATTGAGCTTCTTTTAACAGCTGAGGACGGATTTGATTTTGCAATAAAAAATACTGGCGAAAGCACAGAGCTTTCATTTACATTTGTAACCTATATACCTTAATAAAGGAGAAAGAATATGAAAAACAAAAGGCTATTTAGCTTATTGCTTGTAATTTGTGCACTTGTTGTGTGTGCTTTAATTGTTACTGCTTGTGGTGGTACTGGCACAACTGATAATAACAATAACAATAATAATAACAATAACACAAATACAAACAATGGAAACACAAACACAGGTAATGAAAACGAGGGATACACCTATACCGTTTACTTTGAGAACCAAAATGGTGACCCAATTGAGGGCGTTAATGCTCAGCTTTGCCAACCAGGTGGCTTTTGCTTACCACCTAAAACCTCAGATGCAGATGGCGTTTGCAAGTTTGAATTTTCAGAGCTTTTACCACTTGAAATTCAAATTAATGAGGTGCCAGAGGGCTATATAAAATTAGAGGGCTATATTCCTTTCCCAGAGGGAAAAACCTCAAAGGTTGTAACAATTCAACAAAACCTAACCTACACAGTAACAGCCTCCGACCTTTATGGACAAAAGCTTGATAATATTTTAGTTGAGCTTTATAAAGAAATGGGCGAGGAGGATGAGCTTGTTGAATCAAAAATCACAGGCGAAAATGGACGTGTTGAGTTTACAGTTAGCCCTGATAAATATTATGCAATTGTAAAGCATGCTTTTTCAAACCAAGCATTTAAGCTTGTTGCTGATAGCGATGTAATTACATTTGACAAGACTAAAAACGTACAGGTTCAATTTACAATTTCAAATGATGATATTGATTATTCTGTATCATTAAAGGACGAAAATGGTACTGCCAAGGCAGAAACAACTATTAATGTATATAATAGCAGATTTGAGCTATTGACTACTGTTAAAACAAACAGCGAGGGCGTAGCTACCTTTAAAGCTCCAAATGGCACATATTTTGTAAGCGCTGAGCTTGGCGATAATACAAAGTATGCAAAAACAACTATCCTTGAAAAAAATGGTGCAACAAATGCTGATATAAATATCGAGGCAGTGGCTGCTGGCTCAGATAAGCAACATCCAATTATGCTCCTTGGCAACATTAATATAACACTTGATAGTGGAGCACAGCTTTGGTATAGTGTTCCATTTGCAAAGGGAAAGACTGTTGAAATTAATTCCTCAGATGTTGAGGTTTTATATGGTGGCAAGACAAATAAGCCATCAAATGGTACAATTCTTCTTAATTTAAAGGAAGAGGGCGAGGCTACATTTAGAATTAAGTCAACCGCTTCTGAGCAGGTAAATGTAAATGGCGAAATTTATAAGCTTGGCTCTGCCGAAACACCAATTGAAATCTTAGTTGATAGCGCATATGAATTTGAAGGCGTTGTCGTTGAAGAAAACGGACGCGTTTACTATTCATTTATAGCTCAAAAGGATGGTACTATAAGAATTACAACAGATACTGAAAATGCAGTTGTTTCAATTAATGGCAATATAGGAAAGAAGTCTGTTCAGAAGGATGACCTTGTTGTAATTTGCTTCTATACCTTTAAGCAGGTTGGTGACTCAATTAGCGCACCAGCTGCAACAATCGATGCAGAGCTTGAGTTTGCTTTAACACAAGCTGATTACGAGGTTACCGTTAAGGTTGATAACCAAGCAGGCAAGGACATAGAAATTGAGCTCTATGAGTATGTTGGCACAGAGTACAAGTACCTAAATAAGGGCGTATGTGGCGATAATGGCACATATACATTTGAAAACCTTGACGAAAAGGCTACATACTATATAAAGGCAATATATGGCGAGGACTACGAAACAATAAGCACATATAATGCATTTGGTGATGAAACAGCTATTACAATTTATGTAACACATAAGCGCGATGGTAGCTTAATGTACCCATACCTTGTAGATTCTGAGATTGAAAACAACAAAACAGAGGTTACACTTGAGTCAAATAAAGAGGTTTGGTACACATTATTCTACATAACAGGTGCAACAGTTTCAGTTGACAACCAAAATGTAAAGGCTGAAATTTATACACAAACTGGTGATGGAGAGCCTGTGGCTGTTACAACATTAACAGGTGAAAATCTTGAATATGTGCTCAATGGTAACTTCGGCACAACAACAAGACTTTTAATCAAGTTTTCTTCAAGTGAGGATACAACCTTGAATCTTACATACACAGCCCCTGTGGTTGAGGAAGAATAATAAAAAAGCAACCCTTTTTCGGGTTGCTTTTTAGCATTGAAAACAGAAAAAATGCCCACCACGTGGCTAAAAACAATGAATTTAGTCATTTTTGCAAAACAAA
Source organism: Eubacteriales bacterium (assembly GCA_045596585.1). Taxonomy (GTDB): domain Bacteria; phylum Bacillota; class Clostridia; order Oscillospirales; family CAG-272; genus RGIG2000. The sequence continues at coordinate 3,297 of JAZOCP010000120.1, read as the reverse complement.
AGAGCGGAAAAATCCGCTCTTTTTATTTTAACCTCTTGCTTTGTTTATTTCATTGATAAGTGTGGTTTCGTCAATTGCTCCTTCGCCTGTGTATGTGATAATACCATCTTTGTTAAGGACGATTGTATAAGGATATGCTGGATACGGCACATCAGTAACTAAATCATAATACTCATCCTTCTCTGTATCCTTTGCAAATATCATATCAGAGTCAGAATAGTTTGTGTTTGCATACTCCATTCCCTTGTCAATGCTCGAGCCATAGTGAATTGCGTAAAATACAACATCATCCGTGTTTTCGCTTGCTACCTTATTAAAGTGTGGAAGCTCCTCAAGACATGATGAACAATAAAAGCCCCAGAAGTTAATTACTACTACTTTGCCCTGACCTGCTGTTACAAGGTCAATTTTTTCACCAGTTAAACCATTTTCATCAAAAGCTTCAAGCTCCATGCTTGGTAACCTTTGACCAATCTTTGTGCCAACTTCAGTGTTGTCTTGCTCCTTTGCAAAAAGACTCTTGACACACTCCCAAATTGGTGGGTCATCAATGAAATTATGATAAACGAATGTGCCGACAAGAAGTGTACCAAGAATTAAACCAGCACTTGAGCCAGCAATGATTTTCTTAATGCGGTTCTTCTTCTTAACTCTTGCGTTTTCAGCCTCTTGCTTAGCCTTAATTTCTTGAATCTCTTCCTTGCTTGCATCCTTAGGAATTGGAATTTCATTAGGAGCTAAAAGAATCTTAGGCCCCTTAAAGGAAATAGCCTTAGTAGGGCAGACACTAATACATTCACCACAGCTAATACACTCGTGGTCGCCTACGCGCTTAATATCAACCTTACATTTGCTAATACACTTACCACAGCTTGTGCATTTGTCCTTGTTTAGCTTAATACCAAAGAAGGAGAAACGGTTGAATAAGCTGTAAATTGCACCAAGTGGACAAATAAAACGACAAAACGCTCTATAAACAAATATACATGCTACAATAATGCTTATTGCTAAAACAAGCTTCCAGGTAAATATATCACCAAGGCTACCAAGAAGTGAAAAATTTTTTTGAGGTATAAGACCAAACGCGCCCTCTAAAATGCCAGCGGGACATATGTATTTACAAAATGCAGGGTAAATACCAACGCCAGTAAGCCCAAAAACAAAGACCGCTAATATTATATACTTGAAGTATGAAAGTGTGCGTGTTATAACGCTTTTTCCTAATTTAGGTGTCTTAATCTTATGTAAAAGGTCTTGGAAAAGACCAAATGGACAGAACCAACCACATATCATTCTACCAAACATAATTCCATAAAGAACTATGATGCCAACTATATAAAATGGGAAGCTCTTTGTGCCCATTTGTGTTTGTAATGCACCTAAAGGACATGTACCAGTAGCACCAGGACAGGAATAACAGTTTATACCAGGTGTGCAAAGGAATTTTGCAGGGTTTTCGGAAATACCGCCACCTACATAGCCCTTAAGGTTTGCATTGAATAATAGAGCAGTGTAAAGCTGCATAACTCTTCTTTTTGAAGGAATCATGCTCTTTAGCCACTTTAGAAAGGAATGCTTTTTCTCCTTTTTCTTAACATCAATTACAACTGTATCATGCGCGATAGATACATTGCGCACATAAGGTTCATTTTCCTCTTGGAGAGCTTTTTGCTCAGTAGTGCTTTGGAGGTCAACATAGCCTGTATATTCACCATAATCTCTAAAGGAAAGAGAGTCATCATTAAGTAATTCCTTAATGCTGATATCAGGGCTAACCATGTCGCCATTTTCTTCACTATCTACTTCCTCACCTGTGCTATTTTCATCGTAGCTTGGCATTTCGTCAATGCTTTCATCCTCAATAAGCTCAGGGGTTGAAAGGGTAGGCACGTTTTCAAAAACATGCTTCTTTTCAGTTTCAGCAAGGTTTAAAACAACCTTGTTTTTTAATTCATAGTCGCTTATTTTTTTGCGTCCTGCGTTTTCATAAACGCCTGTATCATCAGTTTCTACAAAGCTTAGGTCAACCCTTTTTCTTAAAAGATAAGGATTAGTTTCACGCTCTGAGGTTTCGTAAACATCCTTTTCGTTTTCAAAGGTAGGGCTTACGACTATTTTTTTATTGTTATTTAACTCGTCCATATGCCCCTCCTTATCCTATTCCAACACAGCCCAAGCAAAGCTTTTGTGCAATACTATTTATTGCCTCAAGGTCGCCGAATATAATACCCAAAACAATAAAGGTAATAGCAGCTAAAACAATGAACACCTGTAAGCAAATGATAGAAACTCTCTTTATAATTCTTAAGGTCTTCTTTGTTTTTTCGGACATTTGTTTCTTAGAAACAACTATATTATTTTTTGTGTTGTGCTTAACAATTTCACTAACAGCCTCAAGCTCTCTTTCATAAGTAAAGCCTGCAAAAACCTTATAAACAACAACAGAGATAAATGGAAGAATTGCAAAAGCTAAAACAGACAAAATCGCAGGAATGACTGATGGCAAATAACCAGCATCAACATCCTTGAAAATGCCAGAGAAGAATAGCGCTATTATTGCACCTATAACGCAGACAACGATATTAGAGATAACAACAGATAAAAGTGTATATCTAAAGCCGCGCTGACTTCTTACAACCTTAACTAAGTACTTAGGTGAGGTGCGAAGATGAACTCTTTTATATAGATTTTTTAAAACGTTTTTGGTGCTAATATTGGAAGTAACCTTTTTCTCTTGTGGGAAAATAGCATGTAAAATGCCACCACCAATTATCGCATTTACACAAGCAGAAAATGGCACGATAAGAACAAGAGCCATAACTATTAGGCTCCTTAGGGTGTAAGCACCATTATCAGAGCTACTATTGATAAGTACGCAGCAGCCTATTGTAAGAAGCGCAAATGCAACTATCAAAAGAGATAAAACAGTTCCGTAAACCAAATGAAGAATTTTGATATGCTTCTCTTTCATATTAATCTCCTTTAAAAATATACTACACGCATTATAACACACAACTAAGATATTGTCAAGTGTAAAACCCTTTTTGCGCGCGAGGAATTTTTGATATAAAAAAGCTGATAATAAAAAACGAAATCGCTCCTAAAAGGTAGAGAAGACCCTTGGCAAAAGACAAAAAACAAGATGCAAATAAAAAATTATTGAAAATGCCCAAAAACGCAAAAATTAGACACGTCCCCGCCTAAAATCGCTTAAAACGTGCATAAAAACTGCAAAAATTGTTGTCTAAGTCACCAAATAAGAGATAAAAATTAACCTTGCCAATGGTTTTTTAAGCT
>JAZOCP010000119.1:0-12781 GCA_045596585.1 Eubacteriales bacterium | reverse complement strand
GAGTGGGTTGAGGTTGGCTCATATGATTATTCTAATGGCACATACGTGTTCCGTAATGACGAAAACGGTGCTTATAAGCTAAACCACACTGCTCTTGGCTCATACGAAAAGGGTATTAATGAAATTCTTTCAGTTGGTGGTATGACAGTTGAGTGCTTGCACGAAATTGGCAATGGTGGCACAATTTGGTCAACCTATGCATCAACAAACTCTAAGTTCCAATACCTCTATCAAACTGGTGTTTGGGTATGCTCATATACAGATCGTCTACAGTATATGAAGGAAGAGTTAAGTGCTACACTTACTACTGTTTCAAGAACTGATAATCAAATTGAGCTTATTCTAACTGATACACTTGATGACTATATGTACAATATAGCTCTTACAATTCAAGTTGATATTGATGACTCTTGGACAGAAGAGAGCTTAAGCGCAACACAAGATGGTAAGGCTATTGAGTTCTTCGTTGAAAATGGATATGCTTATGTAAACGCAGTTCCAGACCAAGGCGCTATTGTTCTTTCATACAATGGCTAATAGCTAAATTAAAAAAGGGACAGCTCGTCTGTCCCTTTTATTTATAAATTCTCCACCCTGTGTCGCTATTTTATTAAATTTAGCACCACAAAAACACTTTCTTTATTAAAAATAAATAGCGTGATATCTTTTTAAATATCACGCTTTTTTTAATTTTTATTCTGCCTCTAAAATAGGTCCTTCGTCTTGAAATTCTTCCTCTATAATAGGCTCTTTTGGCTCAAAAACAGCCTCGGCGACAACCTCGCTTACTGTTTCTTCTACCTCGGTGACTTCCTCTACCTCGGCGATAACCTCGCTTACTGTTTTTTCTACCTCGGTGACTGCCTCTTTAACAGCTTCTGGCTCGAAAGTGGTCTTCTCCTCCGCTTTTTTTGTGGTAGGCTCCTCGCTTGAAGATGTGCACACGCATTTGCATACGCACTCTCCCGTTTTGTCGCTAATAGCAAGTGTTTTTGTAGGAAACTCCTTTATTTTTATCTGTGCATTTTCTCCGTCAAGCTCTTTATTTTTTAAATACTCTTTCATTTGGCAATATAGCCTTACGCAAGTATCTTTTCTTGGACAGCTTGAGCAGTTTGATGGATTTACCTTTGCCCTTTCCATAATATCTTGTGGGTATAGGCCATCCTCTTTAATATGTATTTTCTTTTGCTTACCAGATGTTCTTTCTATTCTCTTGTCACGTAAAACAAGATTGATAGCATCGCTTAGCCTTGTTGCCCTTTGCTCATCAAGTACTGTTATAATTCTATCTATATCTTGATAGTATTTCTTATTTATAACACCACGATGCTCTTTAAGATATGCTTCTATTAAATCGATGTGCTCTTTAGCTTCCTTTGATATTTTTTCATATTCAAGGGAAAGCTTATTTTTTGCTCTTTCATATCTTTCCTTAAGCTTAGGGTACTGTTTTTCATTAAATTCACGATTTTCATCGTTAATTTTTTTGGTTTCCTCGTATTTCTTTTTTGCAAAATGCGAATATAAAATCTCACCAATTAAAAGGGATGAAAGTCCAAAAGAGATTAAAATAGAGATAAGACAAAATGCAAGAACCGGCATTGATACAAATGGGAAAAATGCAGTTGATATTCCTGCAATACAGGTTATTCCGGAAAAAATCAAGGACAAAAACAATAGTGAATTTGTAACTATTTTAGGAATAAAGGTCTTTATCGGCCTTCTTTCCTTCTTTAAAGGCTTTTTCTCTGGTTCCTTCTCGCGCAAATCAATGTACTCTTGTTGTGTAATTAATACATCCTTGTGCGCGTTTCTATATTCCTCAAGCTTAGCTGAAATTTCGCAAAGCTCATTCCTTAATTCATGGTTACCTTCCATTTTTAATCCCCCTTTCTTCATATTTCAAAATAATTATAACACCACATATTTTTAATGTCAATATGTAATATCTAATAGGAGTGAAATTTATAAACAACGGGTAAATTATTACCCGTTGTTTTAGCTTATTCTTTTGGATTTAGAAACTTTGAATATGCCTTAAGGTAATTAATACCAGAGGCAACTGTCATAAATGTCATTACTGCAAGTGAAAGATATGTAGCGATAAATAGTGTTGGCACGCCAAAGCCAAGGTTAACTGCAAATTCAACAAGTACAACTGCGATTGCAATTACCTGTGTTACAGTCTTTGCCTTACCAAAGAAATTAGCTGGGATTACACCACCACCTGCATTTGATGAAACAAGTCTGATTGAGGTAACGCCAAGCTCACGAAGAATTACAATTGCGCTTACCCAAAGAAGTACGTTTGCAAGCACCTTTTCGTTAACTCCACCACCGATAGCAGATGATAAATCGGTTGAATATGCAACAACAAAATACTTAACGGTAATTGTTACAAGTGCCATAAATACCATAAATTTGTCCGCAAGTGGGTCCATTACCTTACCAAAGGTGGTTACAAGATTATATTTTCTTGCAATTTTGCCATCAAGCATATCAGTTAATGAGGTAACTATAAATACACCTGCAGTAACTAAACCGCAAATAGCTGGGTCATCTACATAAATAGCAACCGCAACAAATACGGGAACTAACATAAATCTTAACAGTGTTAAAATATTTGGAACGTTCATTTTTTCTCCTTTTCTAAAGAGCCATAGCTCATTTAGCAATTTAATAATAATATTTTAAGCATGTTGTCCCATGGGCAATGTGCTTTTTACCTTTTAGGGCTATATTTCCTTTGCAAAAAGGTCAAAATCATCTGCTTCCTCGACTCTTACCTTTACAAAATCCCCTGCCCTGTGTCGCTTTTTGGCGGTAAAGAACACCTTTCCGTCAATGTCTGGTGCGTCAGCTGTGCTTCTTGCAACATATGCCTCAGCAACCTTATCGTAGCCCTCACAAAGAACTGTTATTTCCCTGCTTGGTTGCTTTGAATTATATTCATCCATAACACTAAGCTGCTCTCGCATTATAATGTCGTATCTGTCTTGCTTTACCTGCTCGTCTATTTGATCCTTTAAATTATAAGCAGGTGTGCCCTCCTCACGGGAGTATGTAAATGCACCAAAGCGCTCAAATTTAACCTCGCGAATAAACTCACATAGCTCTAAAAAGTCTTCTTCGCTCTCACCTGGGAAGCCCACTATCGCTGTTGAACGAATTGTAATGCCATCAATTTCGCGTAGCCTTTTCATAACCTCGCGAATAAGAGCGCCGTCTCCACGTCTATTCATACGCTTAAGCACCTTATCGCTTATGTGCTGGATTGGAATATCAATATACTTTACGAGCTTTTCATTTGTCTTAAACTCGTTAATTAATTCGTCTGTTATTTTATCTGGGTAGCAATAAAGAATTCTTAGCCATTTAACATCTGTTTCCTTGGCAAGACGAGAAAGAAGCTCTGGTAGCTTATATTCTCCATAAAGGTCAATTCCATAGGCGGTTGTGTCCTGTCCTATAACAATTATTTCCTTTACTCCCATGGAAACAAGCTCCTTTGCCTCGGAGATTAATTCATCCATAGGGCGTGAGCGGAATTTACCACGAATAAGAGGAATTGCACAGTATGTGCATCGATTATTACAGCCCTCTGAAACCTTTAAATATGCAAAGGCGCTGTCTGTTGTAGTAACTACACGGTCGCCACCAAGCATAACTTCATTTTCATCCTTATATTCGGTATATTTTTTACCCGCCTCTATACTCTTAACTGCCTCAACTATTGAGTGCACGCTTCCTGTACCTAAAACCGCATCAACCTCGGGAAATTCCTTTAGTATTTCATCGCGATATCTTTGCGCAAGACAGCCTGTTACAACAATTCCCTTTAGATTTGCATTTTCCTTTAGCCAAGCAATATCTAAAATGTTGTCAATAGACTCCTTTTTTGCATCATTTATAAAGGCACAGGTGTTAATAACAACAATATCCGCCTCGGTTTCCTCTGGGGTAATTTCGTAGCCTGCTTTTGCAAGATGAGCCAACATTACCTCAGTATCTAATAGATTTTTAGGGCAACCAAGAGATACAAAGCCTACTTTACTCATTTGAATTCTTTTGCCTTTCTTGTGCAATTTTTATGCCGTCCTTGATTTCGTTAATGTTATAACCATATCTAAGGAGTGTACCCATCATTTTTTTAATTTCCTCTGGGTCGTTTTTAAGAGGCATGAACTTGTTTTCAATAATGTAAGCGCAGTTGTCCGCAAAATCAACCTTATCAAGATTTTTCTTTACAAAATCCTGTACGTCCTCACGCTGATAACCGTGAGCTACAAGCTCATTAATTATTTTTAATTTACCATATTTCTTTTTAAGATAATTCTGGCAAAGAAGCTTAATTTGCTTCTTTTCATCAATATAGCCACGGTGCTCCATATATATAGCAATATTCTTGCAAAGCTCGTATGAATAGCCACGTGCTTGTAGCTTATTTATAAGAGTTTTTTTGTTATTTTCTCCGCAAGAAAGGATTGAAAAGGCTGTGCGTCTTGCATTGTCAAATAGCATTTCCTCTCTTATTTTTAGGAAGTGCTCATCATCAATGACTTCACCCTCTTCAATATCAAATCTTTCATATTGCTCATTGGAAACAAGCATTTCAAATGCTGTGCCCATATTAGATTTTATGCAGAAAATTCTGCCTGCCGGTGTTTTTTTAATTTTTTCTACCTTGTAATAGATTTCTTTTTCCATAAGCTAAACGGGAGTATGCCAATAAATGACCCGTTACCCGTCTCCTAGTCATTTTTTGTTTTGTTAATCCAAATTGAGTGAGTCGAGGTCAAAGTCGTCAGTATCGATATCAAACTCGTCTGCTTCCTTTGCCTCTCCGTTTGCAAGTCTTTCCTTAATTTTTTCCTCAAGAACCTTCATAAGGTCTGGGTTATCTTCAAAGTATTTTCTTGCATTGTCCTTGCCTTGTGCAATTTTTGAGCCCTCGTATGAGAACCATGAGCCACTCTTTAGTACAATTCCAAGCTCAATTGCAATATCAATGATTTCTGAGGATTTTGAAATACCCTTACCATAAATCATATCAAACTCAGCAACTGTAAATGGGGCTGCAACCTTATTCTTTACAACCTTACATTTTACGTGGTTACCATATGCAACTGTACCATTTTTAAGTGTGTCCGCTTTTCTTACATCAATTCTAACAGATGCATAGAACTTAAGTGCGCGACCACCTGTTGTGGTTTCTGGGTTACCATACATTACGTTTAATTTCTCACGAAGCTGGTTAATGAAAATAACAACACAATTTGTTTTAGAAATTGCGCCTGAAAGCTTACGGAGTGCCTGTGACATTAGTCTTGCCTGAAGACCCATGTGTGAGTCGCCCATTGAGCCCTCAATTTCTTGTCTTGGAACAAGAGCTGCAACTGAGTCAACAACTATAATATCAACAGCGCCTGAGGAAACAAGCTTTTCTGTAATTTCAAGTGCTTGCTCTCCGTTATCTGGCTGTGATACGAGTAAATCCTCAATATTTACGCCAATTGCCTTTGCATAAACTGGGTCAAGGGCATGCTCTGCATCAATAAATGCAGCTGTTCCACCCTCCTTTTGGCTTTCAGCTATTGCGTGAAGTGCAATTGTTGTTTTACCTGAGGACTCAGGACCATAAATTTCTATAATTCTGCCCTTTGGAAGTCCGCCTACGCCTAAAGCGAGGTCGAGAGTGAGTGAGCCTGTTGATATAGCACCAATTTGAATATCAGCCTTATCACCAAGACGTCTAATTGACTCATCTCCGCACTCCTTTTTTATTTGAGAAAGAGCAGTTTCAAGAGCCTTTTTCTTCTCGGCATCAGTGCTTGCTACCTCTGGCTTTGTAGCTTTTGTAGTTTTTTTAGCCATTTTATTCTCCTATATGCGCCCGCGGGCACCTTTACTTATACTTAAATTAGTTTAAAATTAGACACAGGGTGCGGTTTTTTAGTAGGTTGGACTATCAAGCTTCCACTCTCCGTTTTCTAAAATAAGAACAACTGGAGTTACTACCCTTCCGTCCTGTGATGTTATGTTTGCTTCAACGAAGCGCCTTGAAATCTTTGTAATTTCAATTGTTTCTGGGTTATATCTTAAAACAGTCATATGCTCGTGCTCAAATTCTTCCTTCTCGCCACCAACATCAACCTCGCCCTTAAGTGCAATATCGTCCTTTAACATAGATAGACCATATCTTCCGTCAATGTATCTTGCATATACAATAGTGCCAGAAACCTCGCCATGAACGCCCTCAAGTGCGGTTGCTATCATGGCGCTTGCAATATTGCTTGAATATAACCTCTCAATTTCCTTTTTTATATCTTCTGTTGAGTTAAATTTTTCGTTTTCGGCAACTGTTGCGTATAGAGAATTCTTTTCCTCCTCTATTTCAATAGTGGGAAGTCCCTCACCGTAAACTACTACGTTTATATCGTATGAAGCAAGAACAAGCTCACTTACCTTAGCTATTGCCTCTTCCTCGCTTATCTTTTTTGTGCATCCGCTTACGCTTATTACCGATACAGCAATAAGCATAAGCAAAATAACACTAACTATAATTTTTTTAGTTTTTCCCATATTTTTCCTCTGGGTAAAATTATTCTTTTTCTTGTGTAGGTGTGTCGCTGTTTTCTACTTTTTCTTCTACCTGTGTCGCATTTTCTGTTGTTTCTGTTGCTTCTACAGGGTTGCCAATTTCGTCAAGCGCTACCTCGTTTTCTTCCTCTTCTTCCTTGTCAACCAAGGTTGTGTTAGCAACGATAGAACCGTCGTCAAGACGCATAATCTTAACACCAGTTGTGCTTCTCTTGTATGTTGGAATTACATCTGTTGCGGTTCTAATAATAACGCCCTCGTTTGTAATAACCATTACATCCTTATTGTCGTCAACACATGCAATAGATGCAAGCTTACCTGTCTTATCATTGATATTATGAACAATAACACCCATGATACCACGGTTTCTGGGCTCAAACTCGTCAAAGCTTGACTTCTTACCATAACCGTTTTCAGTAATTGTAAGGAGCTGCTTTTCATTATCTACGATAACTGCACCACAAACGATATCACCCTCACGTAAATCAATACCACGTACACCACGTGCGGTTCTACCAACGATAGATACCTTATTTTCATCAAAGCGAGCTGCATAACCATTCTTTGTAGCAATAAGCACATGCTTAGTTCCATCTGTGTGGCCAACAAAGATAAGCTTATCTCCCTCGTCAAGATTAATTGCTATCTTACCGCCCTTACGTTGATATTCATATTCTGCAATATCAGTACGCTTAATTACACCATTTTGTGTAACCATTGTTAGATATTCACCGTGAGTAAACTCAGAAAGAGTTACCATCGCTGTTACCTTTTCACCCTTTTCAATTTCAATTAGGTTGATTAGGTTAGAGCCCTTAGCAGTTCTTGATGCCTCAGGAATTCTATATACCTTACGAACAAATATCTTGCCATTATCGGTAAACATAAGTAAATAATCGTGGCTATTTGCAACGAGAACCTTTTCAATAAAGTCCTCTTCCTTTGTATGCATAGCGATAAGTCCCTTACCACCTCTACGCTGTGCTGAGTATGTGTCAGCAGGAATTCTCTTAATATAGCCTGAATTTGTAAGTGTAATTACACACTCATGACGCTCAATTAGGTCCTCAATATCAATTTCCTCTTCGCTGTCAATTATATCAGTTCTACGTGGGTCAGCAAATTTTCTCTTAATTTCAAGGAGCTCGTCCTTAATAAGTGACTTTAATTTGTCCTCACTATTGATAATTGAATTAAGCTCGGAAATTGTTTCTTGAAGCTTTAATAAGCGCTCCTCTATCTTTTGACGCTCAAGACCAGATAGACGTCCGAGTGTCATTTCAACAATTGCTTGTGCTTGCTCATCTGAAAGAAGGAATATTTCCTTTAATTTTTCCTTTGCCTCTGGTGTGCTTGCACTTCCTCTGATTATTGCAATAATTTCGTCAATGTTATTAAGAGCAATTTTGTAGCCCTCATAAATGTGCTCCTCTGCTTGAGCCTTTGCAAGCTCAAACTTAGTTCTACGAAGAACAACCTCCTCTTGGAACTCAATATAGTTTTCAAGCACCTGCTTTAAGGAAAGTGTCTTTGGCTCTCCCTTAACAAGAGCGAGCATATTTACAGCACATGTATCTTGTAGCTGTGTGTTTTTATATAAGGTATTAAGAATAATTTGAGCATTTGCATCGCGCTTATATTCAATAACAATTCTCATACCAGCACGGCCAGACTCGTCACGAATTCCAGTAATGCCCTCTACTCTTTTATCCTTTACAAGGTCAGCAATTCTTTCAACAAGCTGGCTCTTATTTACCATATATGGAATTTCAGTAATTATAATTCTGTGGTGGTCCTCTTCAATTTTTGCCTTTGAACGAACCATAACTCGGCCATGACCTGTTTCGTATGCATCAATTATACCCTTTTTACCATAAATTGTTGCACAGGTTGGAAAGTCTGGACCCTTTATATATTCCATAAGGTCGGCAACTGTACAGTCTGGGTTGTCCATTAAATAAACTGTACCATCAATTACCTCACCTAAGTTGTGTGGTGGTACGTTTGTTGCCATACCAACCGCAATACCTACGCTACCATTAACTAAAAAGTTAGGGAAACGAGATGGTAAAACTGTTGGCTCCCTACGTGAATTATCGAAGTTAGGAATAAAATCAACTACGTCCTTTTCAATATCACTCATAAGCTCGTTTGCAAGCTTACTCATTCTTGCCTCAGTATAACGGTATGCAGCTGCACCGTCACCGTCAACGTTACCAAAGTTGCCATGTCCGTCAACGAGTGGATATCTAAGTGAGAAAGGTTGTGCCATTCTTACCATTGTTCCATAAACTGATTGGTCACCGTGTGGATGGTATCGACCAAGAACATTACCAACTGTGGTAGCTGATTTTCTAAATGGCTTGTCGCTTGTTAGATGGTCCTCATACATAGCGTACATAACACGTCTTTGACCAGGCTTCATACCATCACGTACGTCTGGCAAAGCACGAGAAACGATAACTGACATTGAATATTCAAGGAAAGCCTCTGGCACTCTTGACTCAATGGACCTGCCAACTATCATTTGCTCGGTATTTTCATAATCTAATTGATTTATATCTTTTTCGCTCATTTTTAGTTCTCCTCAATCCTATTTTTCGATTGATTATACGTCAAGGTTCTTAACGAATTTAGCGTTTTTCTCGATAAATTCACGTCTTGGCTCTACCTTATCACCCATAAGTAGTGAGAATATTTCATCACATCTTATAGCATCGCCTATTTCAACCTTAATAAGTGTTCTCTTTGTTGGGTCCATTGTTGTTTCCCAAAGCTGTTCCTTGTCCATTTCACCAAGACCCTTATATCTCTCTGCTTGTCCACCTCCAAGCTCGGCAAAAATCTTATCTCTTTCCTCGTCAGAAAAAGCATATCTTTCCTGCTTACCCTTTGTAATTTTGTAAAGTGGTGGCTTAGCAAGGAACACGTGTCCGTCTTCAATTAATTGACGCATGTGTCTATAAAGGAATGTTAAAAGAAGTACCTGAATATGGCTTCCGTCAACATCGGCATCGGCCATAATAATGATTTTTCCATATCTTAATTTTTCTGAGTTAAATTCCTCACCAATTCCACATCCAAGAGCTTGAATAATTGGAATTAATGATTCGTTTGAATAAACCTTGTCAAGACGACTCTTTTCAACGTTTAATACCTTACCACGAAGTGGCAAAATAGCTTGGAAACGGCTATCACGTCCGTCCTTTGCACTACCTCCCGCAGAATCTCCCTCTACTAAGAAGAGCTCAGTATATTCAACACGTCTATCTTGACAGTCAGCAAGCTTACCAGGAAGAGTTGAACCCTCTAAAACACCCTTACGACGTGCAAGCTCTCTTGCCTTTCTTGCCGCCTCACGTGCTCTTGATGCTGCACAGGATTTATCAATAATAATCTTAGCAACGTCTGGGTTTTCCTCATAATATTCACTTAGCTTTTCAGAAACGATATTATCTATAATTGTTCTAATTTCACTGTTACCTAATTTTGCCTTTGTTTGGCTCTCAAACTGAGCATCTGGTAATTTAACGGAAACAACTGCTGTTAAGCCCTCTCGTGTATCCTCGCCAGAAAGCTTATCTCCATCCTTCAAAAAGCCTAATTTTTTACCATAGTTATTTGTTACCTTACGAAGACCCTCTTTAAAGCCTATTTCGTGTGTACCACCGTCAATTGTTGACATGTTGTTAGCAAAGGTAACAATTGCCTCACTATATGAGTCGTTATATTGAAGTGCAACCTCGGCTGTAATGTCCCCTTTTTCAGCCTTCATGTATATTACTTCATTGTGAATAAGTCCGCCACCTTTATTGTTATTAATAAATTGTACGAACTCACGAATTCCACCCTCGTAGTAAAGCTCCTCTTCTCTTATATTTTCCTCATCTCTTTCATCACGGAAAATAATTTTAATGCCAGCATTTAAAAATGCTTGCTCACGGAGTCTTGTTAAAAGAGTTTCATATTCAAAATCAACTGTTTCAAAAATTGTATCATCAGGCATAAAGCGAACATAAAGACCACTTCTTCCCTCTGGTGCATCTCCTACACATGCAAACGGACGTACAACCTGACCCTTTTCAAATCTTTCTGTGTACATTTTTCCATCATGACAGTTTTCAACCTCAAGCCATGTTGAAAGTGCATTAACTACTGATGCACCAACACCATGAAGACCACCTGAAATTTTATATCCGCCACCGCCAAATTTACCACCTGCGTGTAATACAAGGAAAACAACCTCAAGGTTTGGAGTTCCTGTCTTTACGTTTATACCAGCAGGTACACCACGTCCATTATCTTTTATTGCAACACTACCATCTGGTAAAAGCGTAACAGTAATTTTATCGCAGTAACCAGCCATAGCCTCATCAATTGAGTTATCAACTATCTCATATACAAGATGGTGAAGTCCTCTAATTGAGGTAGTACCGATATACATACCTGGACGCTTTCTAACAGCCTCAAGACCCTCAAGCACCTGAATCTGTTCGTCACCGTATTCTTTTTCAACCTTGTCAATGTTTTCCATAAATTTCTCCTTCTTCAGTTGATTTTATTTTATAAGACTCGAGGTATTAAATGGGGACAAATAAACCTCTTTATTTTTTAAAACTATAAATGATTTTGGTATCTCATAGCCAAGAGTAACTACTCTTTTTTCAGCTTGAGCATTTTTTAAATAATTTCTTGTATTAATAGATACAGTTGATGAATCAAGGTCAAAAATACCTAAAATTTCCGTATCTCTTACTACCTTGTTGTTTCCAATATGTATAAACATTTTTATTCCTCAATAATTTGTTCATTTTGGAAAGCTTCTTGATTAAAAGCTTGACTTAAATCCTCATCTATTCTTTTTCCGTCCTTGATGTTTATAAAGTTGCAAATTTCTGCATTTTCAAAAACACTTTTATCACAGGCTGTTATTATAACTTGTCTGCCCTTTATGTTTGATAAAATATATTTTTTTCTTTGATCATCAAGCTCGGAAAGTACATCATCAAACAGAAATACAGGATATTCTCCCTTTTTTTCCTTACTTATTTCTCCCTCTGCCATTTTCATAGCTAAGGAAAGGGACCTTTGTTGCCCCTGTGAGGCATAAAGACGGGAATCCTTACCGTTTATTTCTATATATAAGTCGTCCTTATGAATTCCAAATAAAGTAGCACCGTACTTATATTCTCTTTCTTTATTGTTTTTTAAGAGGCTTAAATAACGATTTTTAAGGCTTTCTCTATCTGTAAAGTCATTTTCACCTACATTTGATTCATAAGTGATTTTTGGGCTTTCCTTTCCTTCTGTCATTTCATTAAAGAAAATCTTAACCCAATAATCAAGCTTTTTTATATATTCGTTTCTTATATCGGAAATATCAGCACATAAAGAGGCAAGCTCCTCTGAATAAATATCAATTAGCCCCTCATTTGCTTTTCTTTCCTCAGGTAACATTTTTAAAATTGAATTTCTTTCCTCTAAAACCTGATTATATCTTGACATCATTTTTATATAGACAGGTCTTAGCTGAGAAATTGCAACATCTAAAAACTTACGCCTAACAGATGGTGAGTCCTTTATTATTCCTAAGTGAGATGGACAAAATAAAACTGCTCTAAATTCACCGATTATTTCTGAGGTTTTATTTACCTTTACCTTATTTCTATAAAATCTTTTTGTTTGACTTTTTGGTATTTCAACACCAAGCTCTGTTTTTTCATCCTTTTGTTGAAATTCCATTTTAGAGTAAGCTATGCTTTTATCAAATCCAACTAATTCCTTGTCCTTAAAGGCACGAAAGCTTTTTCCTCTTGCAAAAAGATAAATACCCTCTAAAATATTTGTTTTACCCTGTGCATTTTCACCGTAAATAACATTTATACCATCTTTAAATTCGATATATTCATTTTCAAGGTTTCTAAAGCCTTGAAATTCTATTTTATTTACCTTCATTAGTGTGTCATTCTCATAGGCATTACAAAGTATGTAAATTTGCCTTCATCTTGGTTTTGTGGCTCAATTAAAACGCCAGTTAGTGGGTTAACAAAGCTGAGTTTCATTTTTCCATTATCACAAACCTTAAGTGCATCAAGGAAAAACTTGCAGTTAAATGCAATAACAAGCTCCTCACCCTTCAACTTCTCAATTTCTATTTCATCATAAACATTTCCGTTTG
>JAZOCP010000118.1:0-2060 GCA_045596585.1 Eubacteriales bacterium | reverse complement strand
ATTTTTACCTTTGTTCCACAACCGTCAGTGCCAGAAACAAGAACAGGCTCTTCCATTCCTGCAATTGGTAAACCAAAGCAGCCACCAAAGCCACCTACGTCATCAATGCAACCTTCATTTTTTGTACGAGCGATGTGTTTTTTCATAAGCTCAACAGCCTTATAGCCTGCTGTAATATCAACACCCGCTGCTGCATAACTTTCAGATTTAGAATTCTTCATGTCTTATTTCTCACTTTCTGACAATTTATTTTCATATTTATTTAGTATCATTTTTGGAGTTTCTGTAGGATAATTACCATCAAAGCAAGCTGTGCAATATCCACTACAACGACCGCTTGAACCAATTTTCGTAACATCCTCTAAATTTAGGTACGCAAGTGAATCAACTCCAACTATCTTTGCAATTTCATCAACTGTATGTACACATGCAATTAAATTCTTTTTGGAATCAATATCTGTTCCATAATAGCAAGGATTAACAAATGGTGGTGCTGATGAACGAAGGTGAACTTCTGTAGCTCCTGCATTTCTTAAAAGCTTTACAATTCTTGCGCAGGTGGTTCCTCTTACTATTGAGTCATCAACCAATACTACTCTTTTTCCATTTACAGTTTCACTAATTGGATTTAATTTTATTCTAACCTTATCTTCTCTTACGTTTTGACCAGGAGCAATAAAGGTTCTACCAATATATTTATTTTTAATCAAACCAATTCCATAAGGAATGCCCGATGCTTGAGCATAACCAAGTGCTGCATCAAGACCCGAATCAGGAACACCAACTACTACGTCAGCCTCAACAGGCTTAACGGTAGAAAGATAAGCGCCTGCTTTTCTTCTTGCTTCATGCACTGAACAACCAGATATAACCGAATCAGGACGAGCTGTATATACATATTCAAAAACGCACAATGACTCCGGCTTTTGGTTACAATGCTCTTTTATTGAATTGATTCCGTCTTTAGAAAATACTAAAATTTCACCTGGATCTAATTCTCGTATAAACGTTGCACCAACTGAATCAAGTGCACAACTCTCACTCGCAATTACATATTCTCCGTTTTCACGTTTTCCATAACAAAGTGGGTGAAAGCCTTGCTTATCTCTTACAGCAATGATTTTCTTAGGAGACATAAGGAGCATGCAATAACCACCATTTAGCTTATTCATAGCCTTAGTTACAGCTTCTTCAATGGATGCGGAGTGTAATCTCTCTTGAATTACAATATAAGATACTATTTCAGCATCGCTTGATGTGTGGAAAATCATTCCTTTTAATTCAAGCTCTTGCTTAAGAACTGAACCATTTACAAGTCTTCCATTTGTTGCAATAGCTAAGTGACCTTTAGTATGATTGACAACTAATGGTTCTGCATTGATGCGTCCCTTCGTCCCCATTGTACCATAACGAACATGACCTATCGCCATTGTACCCTCGCCTAAAGACTCAAGCTTTTCCGCAGTAAAAACATCATTTACCAAGCCAGTATCTTTATATGTGTGAAACACACCATCATCGTTTACAGATATACCACAGCTTTCTTGTCCTCTATGCTGCAAAGCATAAAGTCCATAGTAAACACTTGATGCTACATTTGTTTTTTCATTTCCAATTATTCCAAATACTCCCATATTAACTCCTTGCGATATTACGCATACTTGAGAATCTAAAATTATTTATTAAACTTTTCTTCAATTGCTTTATTCTTTTCTAAAACCTTTTCTTCTCCAGCTTTTCTTGAAAGCAATAGCTTTTCATAAAGATTATCATCTGACAAAGCAAGTATTTCAGCAGCCAAATGTGCTGCATTTGCGGCACCATCAATTGCAACAGTAGCCACAGGTATTCCAGATGGCATTTGAACAGTTGACCAAAGAGCATCAACACCCCCTGTGTTTTTGCAAGAAACAGGTATACCAATAACTGGTAAAACTGTATTTGCAGCAACTGCGCCAGCTAAATGAGCTGCCATGCCAGCTGCGGCGATAATAACACCAAAACCATTTTCCTTTGCATTCTTTACAAACTCAGCTGTTTGCACAGGTGTTCTGTGTGCT
>JAZOCP010000117.1:0-3427 GCA_045596585.1 Eubacteriales bacterium | reverse complement strand
TAAAAATCACAATAAAGTAGATAATACTTTTAAAATTAACAAAATATCTATTGAAAATGACGAAATTTAAATTTATTTAAAAAGGACTTGAATTTATTATTTAAATGTAGTAAAATATATGCGAATTAAAATAAGGAAGTGAAAATAAATGGCAGGATGCACACACGACTGTTCTACATGCTCAGAAAAATGTTCTCAGGGTATCCCAAAGGAACAGCTAAATCCATTAAGCTCTGTTAAACATGTAATCGGTGTTGTTAGTGGCAAGGGTGGAGTAGGTAAATCAATAGTTACCTCTATGCTTGCGGTTTTAATGCAGAGAAAAGGCTATAAGACAGCTATATTAGATGCAGATATTACTGGACCTTCAATTCCAAGGAATTTTGGTATCAAGGAAAGAGCAATGTCAAATGGCGAGTATTTATTGCCTGTTAAATCAAAAACTGGCATTGATATTATGTCTGTTAACCTTTTGCTTGAGGATGAAACAAGACCGGTTGTTTGGCGCGGACCTGTAATTGCAGGAACAGTAAAGCAATTTTGGACTGACTGTGTTTGGGACGATGTTGATTTTATGTTTGTTGATATGCCTCCGGGAACTGGTGACGTACCACTTACAGTATTTCAATCATTACCAATTGATGGTATTGTTGTAGTCACAACACCTCAAGATTTGGTTTCAATGATAGTTGAAAAAGCTACTAAAATGGCACAAATGATGAATATTCCAATTATTGGTATAGTAGAGAATATGAGTTATATTCTTTGCCCTGATTGTGGAAAGAAGATTCATATATTTGGCGAAGAAAAGATAAATAAGGTTGCTTCTAAGTATGGTTATGAATTACTTGGCAATCTACCAATGGATGGAAAGCTTGCTTCACTTTGTGATAAAGGTATTATTGAGCTTATGGAAAATGATTTCCTTGACAAAGCAGTAAATACCATCGAAAATAAATTTGATCAAAAATAATATTTTACATAAAGGAGTTCCCCTATGAAAAAGAAAATGACAACCGTTGCTTTCAATGGCACAGCTGAGCAGCTTGCACAGCTTGACGAACTCATTGCTAAGCACAAAGGTGAGAAGGGCGCGCTTATGCCTGTTCTTCAAGGCGCACAAGGTATCTATGGATATTTGCCAATCGAAGTTCAAAAGCATATTGCACTTTCTATGGATGTTCCACTCTCTGAGGTTTACGGAGTTGCAACATTCTACTCTCAATTCATTTTAAATCCAAAAGGTGAGTATGCAGTTGCTGTGTGTCTTGGTACTGCTTGCTACGTAAAGGGTGCGGGCTTGCTTATGGACAAGCTTGAATCTTTACTTGGTATTAAAAATGGTGAGATTTCAGACGACAGAAAATTCAGCTTAGATGCTACTCGTTGTATCGGTGCTTGCGGTCTTGCGCCAGTACTTACTGTTAACGAAGAGGTATATGGCAGACTTACACCTGATATGATCAAGGGTATCCTTGATAAATATAACTAAGAAAGGCGGAAATGAAAGATGATTAAGAATATCGCAGAATTAACAGCTATAAGAGATGCTTATGCTGGTAAAATTAATTTCCGTAAACATAATGTTGGAGCAGAGGTTTCTGACGGAAACATCAAAAAGCACGTTCTAATTTGTGGTGGTACTGGTTGTACATCATCAAAGAGCGTACAAATCAAGGCTAAGATGGAAGAGGCTATTAAAGAGGCTGGCATTCAAGATGAGGTACAGGTTGTACTTACAGGATGCTTTGGTCTTTGTGCCCTCGGTCCAATCGTAATTGTATATCCTGAAGGAACATTCTATTCAAGAATTGAAATTAAGGATGCAGAAACAATCGTTAAGGAGCACTTGGTTGGTGGCACCCCAGTAAAGAGTCTTCTTTACTCTGAGACAGTAAAGGGTGACGAAATCCTTTCACTTAATGAAACTGCTTTCTATAAGAAGCAAAAGCGTGTTGCACTTCGTAACTGTGGTGTTGTTGACCCTGAGTGCATCAACGAGTACATAGGTACAAATGGTTATATGGCACTTGCTAAGGTTATAACTGAAATGACACCAGACGATGTTATTAATACAATTCTTGAGTCTGGCATTAGAGGTAGAGGAGGCGGAGGATTCCCAACTGGTAGAAAGTGGATGTTCGCTGCAGCTCAACCTAAGGGTCAAAAGTACGTTGTATGTAACGGAGACGAGGGTGACCCAGGTGCATTTATGGACCGTTCAATCCTTGAGGGCGACCCACACGCACTTATCGAGGCTATGGCTATCGCTGGTTATGCTATTGGCGCTAACCAAGGTTACGTTTACGTTCGTGCAGAGTACCCAATCGCTGTAAACAGACTTCAAGCAGCTATTGACGCTGCAAGAAAAGAAGGTCTTCTCGGAAAGAATATTTTCGGTACAGACTTTGAATTTGATATGCAAATCAGACTTGGTGCTGGTGCTTTCGTATGTGGAGAGGAAACAGCTCTTCTCACATCTATCGAGGGTAACAGAGGTGAGCCACGTCCACGTCCACCATTCCCAGCAGTTAAGGGTCTATTTGGCAAACCAACAATTATCAACAACGTTGAAACATATGCTAACATTCCACAAATCATCCTTAAGGGTGCTGACTGGTTCAAATCTATGGGTACAGAGAAGTCCAAGGGTACAAAGGTATTTGCTCTTGGTGGTAAGATCACAAATACTGGTCTTGTTGAAATTCCTATGGGTACAACACTTAGAGAAGTAGTTGAAGAAATCGGTGGTGGTATTCCTAACGGTAAGAAGTTTAAGGCTGCTCAAACAGGTGGTCCTTCAGGTGGATGTATCCCAGCTTCTAAGTATGACGTTGAAATTGACTATGATAACCTTATCGCTCAAGGCTCAATGATGGGCTCAGGTGGTCTTATCGTTATGGATGAGGACACATGTATGGTTGACCTTGCAAAGTTCTTCCTTGAGTTTACTGTTGATGAGTCATGTGGTAAGTGCGCTCCATGTCGTATCGGTACTGTAAGACTTCTTGAAATCCTTACAAAGATTACCGAGGGTAACGGTGAGATGGAAGACCTTGATAAGCTTGAAGAGCTTGCTAACTACATCAAGAGCGGTTCAGTCTGTGATCTTGGACAAACAGCTCCAAACACTGGTCTTTCAACACTTGCTAACTTCCGTGATGAGTATATTGCTCACATTGTTGACAAGAAGTGCCCAGCAGGCGTATGTAAGAACCTATTTACATACAAGATTGATCTTGATAAGTGTATGGGTTGTGGCTTGTGTGCAAAGCAATGTCCAGCTGATGCTATTTCAAGAACAGAATATGTAGCTGAGGGTCATAAGCTTGCATCAATGCAAATTGACGCTTCTAAGTGCGTTAAGTGCGGTGCTTGCTTACCAAGCTGTAAGAAATTCAATGCTATTTATAAAGGTTAATGGAGG
>JAZOCP010000116.1:0-4086 GCA_045596585.1 Eubacteriales bacterium | reverse complement strand
CATTTTTTTAATGATAGGAGAATGAATTTTTAAAAATTCTGGTAATGTACCCATTTTGTTAGTAGAAAGCCTGTCCATTGCAAGCTTATCTCTTAATACATTTTTGTCAACACCTTTCATATTAGAAAAAAAGTCAAAAACACATTTAGTAAATGCATCTAAACTATTCTCAATTCTGCTACTGTTGTAATAAAATGAAAATTCCATTAGTTGTTTAAACACATTTTTTGTTTTTGAAAAAAGATACTCACAGGTGTTAGGAAATCTACCACTATTGTATAGTTTTTCGACCACTTCCTCGAGGATATGGAGGTTTATTAAATCTTTTTTTGACATCCATTCAGTAGCATAAACCTCATATGGTGGTTGTTCATAACACTCAAATTTATATTTTTCGGTATCTTCCCTCATATCAGTACCATATAGAAGCTTTAAAAATCCTAACTGTAGCATATGAGGGCGCAAAGCAATTGCTTTATTGAAGCCATCTTCAAAGCTTTCATAGCTTTCAAAGCTCATTCCAGCTATAAGATCTATATGAATGTGGATATTACCAAGCGAAATGAGCTTTTCTATTATTTCAGTTAGCTTTTTAAGATTGGTTCTTCTATTTATATATTGTAGAGTTTTTTCATTGAAGCTCTGCAAACCAATCTCAAATTGAAATAGTCCTTCTGGTGCTTTAGAAAGGATTTCTATCATTTCATCATCTACAAGTTCACCCTCAATTTCGAAGTGAAAACAGACACAGGTCGGGATGTTTTTGCCAAAATTATCAATTATAAACCTAAAAATTTCTTTTGCACGATTTTTGTCAGCATTGAAGGTTCTATCAATAAATTTAACAGTTTGAGTACCACTATTAGCAAGCAACAGTATTTTCCTTTTGCTTTCCTCCAAATCAAAAAATCTAACAGTGCCTAAACGACCTGATAAACAAAAGGCACAGTGAAATGGACACCCCCTGCTTGTTTCCAAATATGCAATTCTTCCATTTAACGTGCTAAAATATTTTTGCGAATATGGAAATGGAGGATCTTCCTCTAACATGCTTGCTTCACTAATTACTATTTCATTATTTTTTCTATAGCAAAAGCCATTTATGTTTTCAAATGGAATCCCATTTGCCACCTCAAAAAAAGCTCTCTCACCTTCTCCAGAAACTACATAATCAACAAAAGTATATTTTCTCAGTATTTCCTTTGCATTATAACTCACCTCGGGACCACCAAAAACAACTATTGCGTTTCTGTCATTTTTGATTTTTTCAGCTAATTTAAGGATATAATTCTTGTTCCAAATATATGTTGAGAAGCCGATTACGTCAAATTCATATGATTTTAGCTTTTCAAACACTTTATCATTATCTTCATTAATGGTTGCCTCAAAAACATCAGAAGAAATATTTGTTTTGGCTTTTTCAACTGATGCTGATAAATACCACGGTGCTAATGATGAGTGGATAAATTTACTATTTATTGCACAAAATAAAATTTTCATTATCTGTCTTTCCTATCAAGTTTTTCATAAATAATTTTATCAAAAATGGTACTGATTGTCAACCACGTATATAGTTATTTTCATATTATTAAATATTATTCTATTGACAAAATAAACACCTTGTGATAAAATACCTATGTATGAATTTTCAAGGGGGTGACGTTTTGTATAGCTTTGTTGATTTACATAATCATTGCCTCTATGGTATTGACGATGGTGCAAATGACACTAGCATGATGGAAAGCATGCTAAATATTGCTTATAAAGACGGCATCAAGGTGATTTGTCTCACCCCACACTTTAAAATTTATAAATTTAACGATGAAGACGAAATTGACGAATATAATAGCATTATTTCTCATCGTTTTCAAAAAGCACTTGACTATGCTAAAAGCACTTTTCCTGACATGACTTTGTTGATTGGAAATGAAATAATGTATCACAACGATATTTGTGACTCGATTTCTTCTTTGCATTGCGCTAAGATTGGAAATGGTTCTCACGTCCTTGTTGAATTCTCTCCACATGTTAGTGAATATGATTTAAAAAACGGATTACTTAAGCTTTTAAGAAAAGGCTACAAGCCAATCCTTGCTCATTTTGAAAGATATGAGTGCATAATAAAAAAGCCTACTCTTCTCCATGAAATCAAGGAATTAGGTGCGACAATACAAATAAACTCAAATTCAGTTTTGAAATTTGGTTTCGGCAAGGTTGTCAAATTAATAAAATGGGCCCTTAGAAAACAATTAGTTGATATTGTTTGTACAGATGCCCATAACGACACTACCATATCGCCTAATTTATCAAAAGCACACAATAAGGTTCTTAAAAAATATGGTGAAGAATATGCAAAAAAAATCTTTCACGATAATCAAATATATATTTTAAAACTAAACAATATCAATTGAAAGATGAAAATCTGTTTATAACAAATCTTTTTTATATTCCAAGGAGCAAAAAAATGGACATCAAAAACACAGAACAAGAAGAAAAATCTGTTAAAAAGAAAAAAATATTTAAAGATATCGACGTAAGAGATGTATTACACTATATCTTTTCCAAAGCTTGGGTTATCGTTATAGTAGTAGCGATATGCTTAGTTGCTGCTATTCTCTATACAGCCTTCATAACCCCTACTTATCAATCCTCCTCAAGTATGTTAATCATTACCGAGGAAGGCTCTACGATACAAAACTTTAGTGCAGGTCAACAAATCATAAACAATACACCTGCTGTTATTAAAGAAAATGTTTTCTGTGAAAGAGTTGCTAAAATGTTAAACAACAGCAAAGAAAAGGATAATCAAAACGGGAAATTAGACACTTATTATGAGTTATTAACAAAGCCTAACTCCTCTCTTGTTACAGAATTAGGAGGGAATGAAGCTTTTGATTATGGAATTACCGCATATAACAATGGTGCTCCTATTGATGCCAATGCGATTCGTTCTGCTATTTCTGTAAAGGTTTCAAGCGATGCTGAAAACACTTTCACAGTTACTGCTAATACTAAAAATCCAAAGCTCTCTGCAATTGTTGCAAATGCTGTAACAGCTGTTTATGAAGAATATGTAAAAGAAGAAATCGTTACTAAAGGTACAAACATTTCAACCAACATATACCAGAATGCTTCTGTATCTCAAAAAGCAGCTAACAAAAGTTATCCTAAAAATGTAGCAATTGCTGTTGCTGTTGGTTTTGTTGCTACTTGCGCTGTTTTATTCTTAATATTCTTCTTTGACGATAAGATTAAAACTCCAGACGATATTACAAAGCACCTTGAATTAAATATTCTTGGTACAATTCCAGATTTTGAAGAAAGGTAAGTTTAGGCGATGAATATTACTAAGTTTAATGAAACACAAAAGCAAAACTATTCCGTTCGCGAAGCATTTAAATCTCTTCGTACTAACCTTCTCTTTTGCGGAAACGAGTACAAATCTATTGTTATTACAAGCTGTGTAAAGAATGAAGGAAAAAGTACAATTTCAATTGAACTTGCTAAATCCCTTTCTCTTGCTGAGAAAAAAGTATTGCTTATCGACGCCGATTTAAGAAAATCAGTTTATGCAAGCACATATACAACAAATGAAGGTGAGATTTTAGGTTTAAGTGAATTTCTTTCAGGTCAAACTGAATATGAAAAGGTTTTATTTAATACACAATATGAAAATCTTGATTTAATTTTTGCTGGTGCAGTTCCCCCTAATCCTGTTGAGCTTCTCGGTTCAAAGTCCTTTGAGGAATTGATTAAAACCGCACGTGAAGCATATGATTATGTAATAATTGATGCCGCTCCTTTAGGTGCTGTTATTGATGCTGCTGCTGTTGCTTCCTTCTGTGACGGAGCAATCATGGTTATTTCCGCTAATGAAATCAAATGTCGTATGGCTCAAGATGTTAAAGAACAGCTTGAAAAAAGTGATTGCAAGGTTCTTGGTGCTGTTTTGAATAAAATACCGCTCAAAGCAGGTTCTTATTACAATAATTATTATAAGAAGTATTACGGAAAGCCCAAAAAAGGTACCGCATATGGTTATGGTCATTATGGCGCGTATGGATATGCTTCTGATGATACTGAAAA
>JAZOCP010000115.1:0-2444 GCA_045596585.1 Eubacteriales bacterium | reverse complement strand
TATCCTGCCCTGTGAAGCACGGACTTTCCTCACACTGCTACCTTTCGGCGTGACAATGCGCGACCATCCAACTTAGTTCGTCACTATTATAATAAAAAATGTTTATTTTGTCAAGAGGGTAAAAAATTGCCACAAATATTTTTTTGTCATATGATAAGAATAGAAATATAATCTAATTTTAGACACAGGGTGAACAAAATGGAACAAAATAGTGATATGCCAATTATGTTTCAAATGGCGCTTGCGCATAACACTCGCGCATTTGATGCTTTTTTAAAAATGGACGATAATACTCAAAATAATATAATAAAGGAAGCTAAGTCGCAAGGAAGCATGCGAGAAATGAACATTTTTGTTTCGAATATTGGTAATAATTGTTGAAAAAATGTTAAATATATGTTAAGATATAATTAGTCAAGAAATATACTTCACACTTGACCAACTAAAAGCTCTTTAAAAGAGCTTTTAGTTATTTGTTGGCGTTACCAACGGAAAGGAAATCATATGGACAAACAACCTGCGAGCCCACAGGAAAAGACCACCTTCAAGCAAAAGCTTGATAAGTTCTTTCAAATTTCCGAGCGTGGTTCAAACTTCAAGACCGAGATAATTGCCGGTCTTACAACGTTCTTTGCTATGGCGTACATAGTAGTAACGAACCCTGACCAAGTTGTTGGCTTCAAGGCATTCAAGGGAAACGAAGAGGTTGACAAGATTTGGTACGCTGTTTACATTGCTTCCATTCTGGTTGCTGTAATTGGCACGCTACTTTATGCATTTTACGCAAAAATGCCTTTCGCTCAAGCATGTGGTATGGGACTTAACTCATTCTTCTTTGTTTCATTCGTTGCACCAGAGCTTACAAGCGGAAGCCCATTAAAGGGTTATAAGGAAGGACTTGCTATCATCCTTGTTTCTGGTATTTTATTTATGATTCTTTCACTTACTGGACTAAGAGCAACAATTGCAAAGGCACTGCCCGAAAACCTCAAAAAAGCAGTATCTGCTGGTATTGGTTTATTTATTGCCTTTTTGGGACTACAAAACATTGGTATCGTTCAAAGAAACAGATATACCTTAGTTCAATTATTTGACTTTAATGGCATAATTCAAGCAAATGGTAAAACTCTTGGTGAGCTTGCAGAATTAAATGCGCTTCCAGACCCAGAAATTTCCGATGCTGTATATAATGCATATCTTTCACACTTTAATTATGATTTTACAGCTACAGTAACACCTCTTGACGTATGGACACTCATTGCTCCTGTTATTTTAACAATAGTTGCTCTTTGCGTTATAGGTATTTTGGCAAAGAAAAAGGTACGTGGTGGTGTTGTTTTCACAATTCTTGGCACAACTGCTCTTTACTATCTATCAACATGGCAAGCACCTGAGTTTGATTTATCACATATTCCAAACTCATTTAAGTACTTCGGTACAGAGGGACTATTCGGTGCATTTGAGGGCTTTGGCACATTGTTTGTAAGAGAAGGCAAAGAAAACCTCTTTGGCTTAATACTAAGCGCTATTATGCTTGTTATTACCTTTACTCTTGTTGATATGTTCGATACAATCGGTACACTTTATGGTGCCGCATCACAAGCTAACATGCTTGATGAAAAGGGTGACCCTGTCAACCTAAATAAGTCAATGAACTCAGACTCAATTGCAACACTTACTGGTGCTGTTCTTGGTACATCAACATGTACAACATTCGTTGAGTCAAGTGCTGGTGTTGGTGTTGGCGGACGTACAGGCTTTTCTTCACTTATCACCGCTGGCTGTTTCTTCCTTTGCTTGTTCTTAACACCTGTTGCAACAATCATTCCAGCTTGTGCAACCGCTCCTGTTCTTATTTACATTGGCGTATTAATGCTTAAGAACTTCGCTCATGTTGATATGGAAGATATCACAAGTGCAATCCCTGCATTCTTAACACTTGTTATGATGCCACTTACATACTCAATTTCAAATGGTATCGCAGTTGGCGCTATTTCATATGTTCTTATCAGACTCTTTACAGGCAAATATCAAAAGAAGGACATTACAATTACTATAATTGCCGCATTGTTCATATTACGTTTCTTCTTCATTTCAATGTAAAGCAAGCAAATAAAAAAACCGCACCCTGTGTGCGGTTTTTTGTTTATTTAGGTAACAATTCCTTTTGTTCTTCCTTGGATTTTTCCTCAGTTTTTGGCTTTGGTAAGTTCCATTTAAATTTAAATGCAAGCATCCTAATTACTATTACAATTAGCATAGTAATTATTACGCATAAAACCTCGTTTATGTGATTATAGGTAAGGGCAAAAAATACTGATGCTATAATTACAGGTATTAAGTAAATATGCTTTCTACATACTGCTCCGATTTCAGCTGACCAAATATCACGTAAAATACCGCCACCAACGCCTGTGTTACAGCCAGCAAAGGTTAAAACAACA
>JAZOCP010000114.1:0-6039 GCA_045596585.1 Eubacteriales bacterium | reverse complement strand
AATTAGGACCCGCATAATAAGTATTATCATTATGTAAATTTTCGCTTTCACACAATCCAATTCTTAAGCAATGCACATTATTTTCCACAAAAACCTTATATACATGTGCGCACCTATTAATGGCTTCTTCTATACTGAGCGGCTTATAATCACCTGCTTTAGTAAGATTTTCAAGCTCAGTATTTTTAAATACAATTGTTGGATAAATTCTTGTTGCAACTGCGCCAAGCTTACATATTTCTTGTGCACATTTGATTTCGTCCTCTTCAGTTGCAAATGGTAATCCAACCATCATTTGTCCAACGAATGAAATATTTGCATTATTTAAAAGGTTAATCGCTTTATAAGTATCATTTGCTGTATGTCCACGTTTTAAATACCTTAGGACTGCATCATTCATTGATTGAACGCCTAATTCAACACAAGTAATTGTGTAATTTTTTAATATATTTATAATTTCGTCGTTTATGTAATCTGGACGAGTTGACATTCTAATGCCAATAGCTTGTCCGTTGTTTACATATTTTTGTGCTTTTTCAAGCAACCTTATCATTAGATTTCTATCAATTCCAGTAAAAGAGCCACCAAAAAAAGCAATTTCACACAAATCGTTTGTATTGACAGTTGATAAAACGTCATTAATGATGTTATCAACCTCATTTTCGCTAAACTCATATGTGCCAGATATAAAACGCTGATTACAAAAAATACACTGATTTTGGCACCCAAGATGTGGAATAAAAACTGGTATGTTTATGTGTTTCATTTTACATCAAAGAGCTTAAGTGCTTCTTTTGCTGCATTTTGCTCAGCTTCTCTTTTTGTTTTTCCCTTACCAGTACCGACAACATTTGAATTAATTTTGACTTCAACCTCAAAGGTTTTATCATGGTCAGGCCCTTCTTCATTTACACATGCATACTGAATTCTATCATTACCTAATGCTTGCACAAATTGTTGAAGAGATGTTTTATAATCATAATTAATATTCGAGCCTGATATTGTTAATTCTTCTTTTATCAACGGAATTAAAAACTCAGCAACAGCATCTTTCCCTTTGGAATCGAGATAAATAGCTGCCAAAAGCGCTTCAAATGCGTTTTCTAAGATTTTAACATTTGTTCTTCCTGTTGCCATTTCTCCCTTGCCAAGATACAAATAAGAGCCAAGCTCAATTTTATTTGCAAAACTAGAAAGAGACCTTGTACAAACAAGTGATGCTCTAATTTTAGTAAGCTCACCTTCTGCTTTATTTGAATATTGTGAAAATAAATATTCACTTACAACTAAAGAAAGAACGCTATCACCTAAAAACTCAAGTCTTTCATTACACTCGTAGTCCTTTTTGTGCGCCCTTTGCTCGTATGCATAGGAAGAATGAGTAAGAGCAATTTTTATTAAATCCTTGTTTTTAAAGGTATAATTTATTCTGTTTTCCAAAAGGTCAATAGATAGTGGATACATACTCATTTTTCCTCCTTAAATTACTGTAATGATTCGGTCATTCTCCCTATCACATCTAATTCATAATACTTTTTAGCTTGCTTAATTGCGTTTTTTATATCGTAAGCCTTTGAATTACCATGCGCTTTTATAACAGGCTTTGAAAGACCAAGTAATGGTGCACCGCCATATTCTGATGCGTCAAACATCATTCTAAATTTTTTTAGTTGTTTTTTCATAGAAAGATAAGAAAGCTTTGTTAATACATTCGCTGAAAACATATCCTTTAATGAGCTAAACATAAATGTGCCTAAGCCTTCTATCAGCTTTAACGTAATATTACCTGTAAATCCATCTGTAACTAATACATCACAAGGATTTTCAAGCAATTGCTTTGATTCAACATTACCTATAAAATTGATACGACTATCGTTTTTTAAGCTTTGATATGCTTCTTTTAACACTGTTGTTCCTTTATTCTCTTCAGTGCCATTGTTCAATAAGCCACCTCGAGGCTTTTCTATATTAAACATTTGCTCTGAATAAAGTGACCCAATTACCGCCCATTGTAATAATACATCTTCAGTAGCTTCAGGATTAGCCCCAGCATCAAGCAATAAGATAGGAACTTTAAATGGTAAAACAGTTGCTATTGCGCTTCTCCTTATACCCTTTAATTTTCGAACCAATAATGTAGAGCCCGCGTGCAAAGCACCAGTATTTCCAGCGCTTAAAAACACATCTACTTCATTCTCCTTAAGCATTGATAATCCAACCGCCATTGAACTATCAGCCTTTTCTTTCATTACAACCATAGGGTCATCTTGCATCGAAACAGCAACACTTGTGTGTACTATTTCAATGTTTTTAGGAATATCTAATTTAATTTCTCTCGAAAAGCACTCTTTTATCTTGTCTTGATCACCAATTAGTATAAATGATACATCATTATACTCGCGAGCAGCAATATCAGTACCTTTAACTATTTCTAAAGGAGCATTATCGCCACCCATTGCATCAATAGCTATTTTCATTTTAATATCTCACTCTTTAAAGATTGAATTTTTAAAAGTGCTCTTTTTGCAATTTCTTCGTTTCTAACCTTTTTTCCACCCTTAACCTTATAGCCGAGAGGGGCAACAATTCCAAAATTTGCATTCATAGGTTGAAAATTTCCCGAAAAGCCACCATTATTTACAAAATGAGAAAGCGCGCCGATTATTGTTTGGTCAGTAAAATCGAGCGTTTCCATTCCTCTTGCAATTCTAGATGCATTAATTCCTGCAACAAAGCCAGACGATGCCGACTCTATATATCCCTCAACACCAGTCATTTGTCCAGCAAAAAATATTTTTTGGTTAGACTTTAATGAATAGTCGTTATTGAGAAATTTAGGGGAATCAATATAAGTATTTCTATGCATAACACCATATCTTAGAAATGTTGCATTTTCAAGACCTGGTATCAAGGAAAATACTCTTTTTTGTTCAGGAAATGTCAAGTGCGTTTGAAAACCAACGAGGTTGTACATTGTTCCCTCTTTGTTTTCTTTACGCAATTGAACAACTGCATAATAAGTTTCTTTCGTTATAGGATGTTCAATACCTACAGGCTTCATAGGACCATATAATAGAGTCTCAAAGCCACGTCTTGCCATTACTTCAACAGGCATACATCCCTCAAAAACAGTTAGCTTCTGAGATTCTTTATCAAAGTCATGCAAATCAGCTTCTTTTGCCGATATAAGAGCTTTATAAAAAGCTTTATACTCTTCTTCAGTCATGGGGCAATTGATATAGTCGGCATCGCCTTTATTATATCTTGATGCAAAAAATGCCTTATTCATATCTATTGTATCAAAATCAACAATAGGTGCTGCAGCATCAAAAAAATGCAAACCATCAAGTCCCATCTCGTGATATATACATTCTGCCATAGCATCAGAGGTCAAAGGTCCTGTCGCAATTACTGTAATTTCATCCTTTGAAATTTTGTCAACCTCTTTTTCAATTACTTGAATGTTTGGATGATTTTTAATTTTTTCAGTAATATAGTTAGAAAATTGCTCTCTATCTACTGCCAAAGCAGAACCGGCAGGAACCTTAGTATTATCAGCAGCTTCCATAATTAAAGAATTCATTTCTCTTAATTCTGCTTTTAACACACCAATAGCATTAGATAATTCATCCGAACGCAAGGAGTTTGAGCACACAAGTTCAGCAAAATTATTATTATGGTGTGCGGGAGTGAATTTTTTAGGCTTCATTTCATATAGATTTACTTTTACACCTCTTTGTGCCGCTTGATACGCAGCCTCACAACCAGCAAGTCCTGCACCGATTACATTAATTTCTTCATTTTTAGCCATTATTCTCTTCTGTTTTGTATCCGCACTTTTCATTCGAACAATACGAATATTCTTTATTCTTTTTCTTTAACATCATTGAAGAACACTTTGGGCATTTATCTTCAGTAGGTATATCCCATGTTGAAAATTTACATTTTGGGAAAGATGAACAGCTATAGAATTGTTTCTTGCTTTTTGTGAATTTTGTTACAATTTCTGATCCACATATAGGGCAATTTAAATTCAGCTTTGTATCTTTTGCTTTAGTATTTTTACACTTAGGATAATTGGAGCAAGCATAAAAATCACCATACTTGCCTTGTCTAACTACCATATCAGCACCGCATAGGTCACACTTGAAATCTACTTTGATGTCGTTTTTCAATACTGTTTCCTTGCCGTCTTCAGTTAATGTTTTTGTATTTTTACATGTTGGATAATTTGGACATGCTGCAAACTTTCCAAATTTTCCATTTTTTATTACCATTTTGCTTCCACATAATTCGCAAATAATATCTGTTTCTTCAACAGGAACATCAATTTCTTTTTTACCAAGTGTGTCATTTGCTTTTGAAAGAGATTTTTCAAAATCTTGATAAAACTCGCCTAATACGTCCTGCATAGTAACACTACCGTCTTCAATAATATCAAGGTTGTTTTCCATCTTAGCAGTAAACTTATAATCAACTATTTCTGGAAAATGCTCTGCCATAACCTTTGTGGTAACTTCTCCAAGTGGAGTAGGTTTTAAAAATCTTCCTTCTCTTGCTACATAACCTCTTGAAATAATAACGGTTATTATAGGCGTATAGGTGCTTGGACGTCCAATTCCCATTTCCTCAAGGAACTTAATCAATGATGCTTCATCGTATCTAAGTGGAGGCTCAGTAAAATGTTGTGAAGGCTCTATACTCTTGCAAGAAAGAAGCTCATCCTTAATTAAAGTAGGAAGCTTATTCTTTTCAAAAATTCCACTTTCTATATCTGCATTATCGCCATTCTCAACATCACCGTAAATAGCCATATAGCCTGAAAATTTAATGGTATTTCCAGTTGAACGGAATGTGTGACCATTGTTATCAAAATCAACAACAACTGTATCTATTACAGCTGATGCCATTTGGCTTGCCAAAAAGCGCTCCCAAATCAATTTGTATAGCTTAAATTGGTCTTGAGTTAAATATTTCTTAATTTTATTTGGCTCAAGAGATATTTTTGAAGGTCTAATTGCTTCGTGTGCATCTTGAGCGTTATTCTTAGATTTATACACTCTTGGTGTATTGGGGTAAAACTTATCGCCAAATTTATCAAGAATATAATCTTTAGCTGCCGCTTGTGCATCTATTGAAATTCTAAGTGAGTCGGTACGCATATAGGTAATCAAGCCTTGTGCGCCACCATTTTCAGCACCTAAATTGATACCTTCATATAGCTCTTGCGCTATTTTCATAGTTTTCGCTGACTGAAAATTATATTTTTTTGATGCTTCCTGCTGTAAGGTTGATGTAATAAATGGTGGTTGTGGTGGGCGTTGCTTTGAAGAATTCTTTACATCATAAACCTTAAATTCCCCATTTTCAACCTCAGATAATATCTTATCAGCTTGTTTTTTATCTGATATTTTTGACTTTTTACCCTTTTTACCATAGTAATGTGTTACAACATTTCTATTTTTAGCAGTTTTCAGGTTTGCAACAATTGTCCAATATTCGCTTGGTACAAATCTTTTAATTTCTTCTTCTCTTTCTACAATAATCTTTGTAGCAACTGACTGAACTCTTCCTGCTGAAAGACCACTTTTTATAGTTTTCCATAAAATTGGACTAATTTGATAGCCAACAATTCTATCGAGAATTCTTCTTGCCTGTTGAGAATTTACTAAATTAATATCAATGCTTCTTGGATGCTTTATAGCTTCCTTAACTGCTGATTTCGTAATTTCATTAAAGGAAATTCTTTTTGCTTTTTTAGCATCGTCGCCCAAAATAGCAGCTAAATGCCAAGAAATTGCCTCACCTTCTCTATCAGGGTCAGTTGCAAAGAATATTTTATCAGCATTTTTTGCTTCTTTTTTAAGCTCCTTTATTAAATCGCCCTTTCCTCTAATGTTTATATAGTGTGGCTCAAATCCATTTTCAGGATCAATTCCTAAAGATGATTTTTGCATTTCCTGGTTCTGTTCGTGAGCATAACAATGAAGGCTCAAATAATTTATTAAGAGAAGGTGCCACTCTTGCAACTGGTGCAAT
>JAZOCP010000113.1:0-6311 GCA_045596585.1 Eubacteriales bacterium | reverse complement strand
AAATTTCTTCATTTTCAGACACTCCCTCGGTCATTTCCTCCATTATTTCTGAGGTTATAAGGGTTGGAAATTCATTTAAGTAGGCAGCTATTTCTTCAAATGCAAAGAAGTTTTCGTCCTTTATTTTTTCAATATTCTTTAATCTATGCATATTATTTTTCGAATGAAGAAAGCGCAGCGCCAATTACTGTGCTATATTGTGCGTTTTGAGGAATTACAAAATTCATATCGAACATTTGGTTTAGCCCCTCAAATATTTCCTTTGCCTGTGAAATTTGTGTTAAATTACCTGTTAAAACTATGTTTTTTAAATTATACTGCTTGGCTGCAAAATATGATATCATACCGATTGTTTCAAAGACCATATTTATAAGTCCCAAGGCAAGGTCACCATTTGTTGCTGTGTCCTTTATCTTGCCAAAGTTTGCAGCTGTCATATCTGTGCTAAGACCAATATCCTTTTTTGAGATATCGCTAATTCTCAAATCAATATTGGAAAGACTACCACTCTTTGCAATTTCGTCTATGCTTTCTATTTTAGTAAGTCCAAGCATTTTATTTGAAAGCCCAACAAGTGTACCACCACCAACACCTGTACCACCTAAATATTCTGGCTCTTTTGCTTTTGATGCGTGTACAAGCGCCGTGCCTGTGCCAAGGCTTACAATTATAGCCTCGTTTAGTAGAGAAAGATAAAGTCCACCAAGTCCTATACATTTAAACTCAGGTGTGTGGACACACTCTAAATTATAAATTGGCTTAGTAATATATGATGAGCCAACTCCAGTTATCATAACCTTTTTTATATCACTTAGCTCCAAGCCATTTGTAGCTGTAAATTTACCAAACGCACCATAAACTGAGGTCACTGGATCATTTGCTGTAACAAACATTGGCTCAATTAGATTTTTTTGTTCATCAAAGCCAACTATTTTAGTTGTACTGCCACCTACGTCTATTCCTATAACTACTGACATTATGCTCTCCTTAAAATTTGCTTACCTTTTTATTTTATCATTTATATAAATAAAAATCAATATTATAAGTTAAAAAACTCGGTAGCCACGCTACCGAGCTTTAATTTTAATCGAGTGCTATTTCGTGTCCACATTCAGCCGACTTATAAATTGCCTCAAGGATTTTTACCATATTTACTCCCTGCTCAGGTGTAAAATCTGGCTCTGCCTTTCCTTCTATTACATCTATGAAATGACGTATATTCATTTCATGATGTGGTGGACAATTGTAGTCGTCAATTGCTGGCTTGATGCTCATATTTGTGCCATATTCCTCAGTGAATATCTCAAATTTTTTATCAATGCCTGACATACGTGAGCCTGATTTTTCGCCACGCAATTCTACAAACATTTGGTCATACTCTATGTTTGATGCCCAAGAAAATTCGATTTGCAAGCAAGCGCCATTATCAAAGCGAATGAAGCCCATTGCAAGATCCTCAACATCTATTTTTGAATATGATGTATGTGGAAATTTCAAATATGTAGAGCCACTAACTGTAACTGGCTTTGGGTTACCCATTAAATACATTGCAAGGTCGATTATATGGACACCAAGGTCAATAAGTGGTCCACCACCGGATTGTGCCTTGTCAGTAAACCAACCACCCCAGCCAGGGATACCACGGCGTCTTATCCAACCACAACGGCCAGCATAGATTTCACCCATTTTTCCGTCTTTGATATATTCCTTGAGGAATTTAGTAGTAGGACGATAACGATTATTTCTTATAACCATTAAGGTTTTGCCACTTGCCTCAGCAGCAGCCTTCATTTTTTCTGCTTCCTCAGTGTTAATCGCATCTGGCTTTTCGCAAATTACGTTTATGCCTTTATTAAGTGCATATATAGCAATTATTGAATGGTAGTTATTTGGAGTGCAAATATCAACTGCATCAAGCTTTTCATTATCTATCATTTCACGATAATCCTTATAAAGCTTAGCATTTGGGTATCTATTACCAACTACCTTTAATTTTTCTTCGTTTATATCACAAATGGCAACTATCTCAGCATTTTCTATTTTGTCATATGCGCCCATATGAGGACCTTGACAAATTTTACCTGCGCCAACAATACCTATTTTAATCATTATTTTTCCTCTAATCTTGCAACCCAAGGGCACTCAAGCTTTACTCTTTTGCAAACAGGATTTGCCCATTTAACCGCGTTTGTAATTATTTTTTGCACTGTTGGGTTGTAGAAGGTTGGGAAGGTTTCATGACCTGGTTGGAAATAGAACACCTTTCCGTTTTCACGATGCCAAATACAGCCAGAACGGAACACCTCACCGCCATTGTACCAACCAATTAGAAGTAGCTTGTCTGGGTCTGGAATCCCAAATGGCTCAGTATATGTTTCCTCAGCCTCGAGCTCGAAAAATCTACCCTCAACGCCTGCCATGATTGGGTGGTTGTGGTCTAAAATCCAAAGTCTTTCCTTATCATTGCTTTCTCTCCAACCAAGGTTACAGGTGGTGCCCATTAAAAGCTTGAATGGCTTTGAGTGGTGTGCTGAGTGTAAAAAGATAATTCCCATACCGCCAAGCACAGCTTCCTTTACCTTAATTGCTATTTCATCAGGAACCTCACCGTGTCTTACATGTCCCCACCATAGCATAACGTCTGTGTTTTCAAGTAGCTCGTCTGTAATACCAGCATCTGCCTTTAATTCACCATTTTCGTCATGTAATGTTGCAGTTGTAACCTGTATTTCTTCATCCGTACCAAGAAAATCTGCAATTGCATTGTGAATGCCCTTTGGGTAAACCTTAGATACACTTTCTTCCTTTAGCTCGTGGAAATACTCATTCCATATAGTTACTCTAATCATTTTTTAATCCTCGCATAAATATGTGATAAATGGGCTATGCCCACAAGCAAAGTATAACATATTGGCATATATATTTCAAGCCTATTTGTCAATTTTATTGACAAAGAATAAAGAAAATGGTATTATGTATTTAAGAATTATTTTGGAGGCTGATATGGTAAAGCTTGGTAATGACTGGGACTATATTTTAAGTGAGGAATTCAAAAAGGATTACTACTTAAAAATCCGTGAATTTTTAAAGGGGGAATATTCCTCTCGTGTTATTTTTCCACCCATGTTTGATATTTTCAATGCGCTTAAATATACCTCCTACGAAAGCACCAGAGTTGTAATTTTAGGACAAGACCCATATCATGAGCTTGGACAAGCGCACGGACTTTCATTTTCTGTAAGAAAGGGAATTAAAATTCCTCCCTCGCTTGTCAATATTTACAAGGAGCTAAATAGTGATATTGGTATGAAAATCCCAAGTCATGGTGAGCTTACCTCTTGGGCTATGCAGGGGGTTTTGTTGCTCAACGCAACATTAACAGTTAGACAAGGTATGGCAAATAGCCACCAAAATATTGGCTGGAGTATATTTACCGATGAGGTAATTAAAAAGCTGAATAATTCGTCAAATCCAATAGTGTTTATTTTATGGGGTGGCAACGCCCGTTCTAAGAAAAAATACATAACAAATCCACACCATTTAATCATTGAATCCGCACACCCCTCGCCACTTTCTGCTTATAATGGCTTTTTTGGTTCTCGTCCTTTTTCCAAGGCAAATGAGTTTTTAAAAATGCATGGCAAGGGTGAAATTAATTGGAATTCCTTAAATGAATAAAGAGCTAAGAAGCCTTAGCTCTTTTTTATTTTTTTATTTATTAGTAGGCTTAAGAAATACGCCAAAATCACAAGTGCAAAATCCTTAAATATATACGGGAGTGATGTTGTTAAAAATGAGCTGAAATAGCTAACCTTTGCAACCAAACTATACTGCAAAACACCAATTATATGACAGAGTATCACACCTAAAATTCCAAGAAAAATTCTTATTTTTCCTTTGCCAAGTGAGCAAAGGAATGCAAGTAGCAAAAATCCAAAAATAAACCCACCTGTATAACCAAAAAGTGTACCGATACCACCATTTAGGTTAGCAAAAACTGGCGCACCAATTGCACCTGTTAAAATATAAGCTATTATTGTAATTAAAGCTTTTATCGGGCTTAAAAGATAGCCAATTAGTGCAACCATTAAAGCTTGAAGGGTGATTGGGACTAAGATTGGTGTTGGTATTGATATTTGTGACACAGCACACAAAAGTGCAACTAAAACAGCAATTTTTGTAATATCATTTATTCGTGATATTTTCACAACGTAGTACCCTTTTTCCTTACCCTTGCCTCGCCTGAGGAAAATGATTTTATTCCATCTTTGGTTTCAACTATCAAGTGCGCATTTTCATCAATATCAATAGCTTTTCCCAAGATTATTTCATTGCCAATATAAACGTCAACCTCTTTACCAATTATTAAGGATTTTTCCTTATAAGGCTTTATATATTCTCTTTTTCCAATGTTATTATAATAGTGAAAAATATTATTTAAAATTTCAGCCAAAAGATAGGCTTTATAGCCACAGGGTGCATTTTTTTCATAAATTGATGTGGCGATTTTTGATATTTCCTCATCAAAACCATTTTGAGGTGGGACTATATTTATTCCTATACCAACAACTGCAAAATCAAGTGTGCCTATCTCAAAATTTAATTGTGCTTCTGTTAAAATACCTGCACATTTTTTATCATTTATATATACATCATTCACCCACTTAATTTGTGTATCCTTGCCACTTGTCTTCTTTATAGCATCAGATACCGCAACTGCGCTTAAGATGGTTATATCAAGAGATTTGTCAGCAGGGATTTTTGGGCGCAAAACAAGTGTGAAATAAAGCCCACCCTCACTACTCGAAATAAAGCTTCTACCAAGGCGCCCCTTGCCCTTTGTTTGCGATTTTACAACCACTACTGTAAATTCCTTAGCGCCCTCTTGCGCTAAAGCCTTTGCAATATCATTAGAGGATGCTGCTTTATCATAAATTATTATCTCAGCATCAAATTTAAGATGCTTTTTTATCTCTATTTCAGAAAACAGGTCTATGCCTCTATTAAGAATATAGCCATGGCTTGCGTGAGAAGTAATATCATATCCCTCACGCTTTAGTGCATTTACCGCCTTCCATATACTGTTTCTTGTAACGCCAAGTAAAAATGAAAGCTCCTTGCCCGAAATTAATTTACCTACATTATTATTAAAAATAGATAAAACTTGTTCTTTAATACTCATTGCTTCTCCTTTTGTCACCCGTCGATGTTTATAGGGTGACAAGATAGTTAAAGAAAAGCCGACCGTTTGGTCGGCTTTAAATTATTTGTTTAGGCCAAGTGCCTTGTGAAGTGTGTTGATTTCAGCTGCGTAATCACATGTGGTTACAGAGAAGATATCTGGATAATTTCTATATACCCAGTCATTGTACTTAATTGTTTCTGATGTTTCATAACCAACGTTTACTACTGTTGCTTCGCCTCTGAAGATTTTTGCACCGCTCCAAAGAAGATCCTTGAAGTCGTCATCAGAAATATGAGCATCATCTACTGTTTTAATAATCTTATTTAGACCAAATACACCTTTTTTCTTAGCGCCGTTAGCCAAAGCCTTAACAACATCTTTCATAGCTGCTTCTCTGTCTTCGCTTTCATTTACGTATTGGTAAAGCTCTTCATAAAGCTTGTCAGTGTTCTTGCTAAACTTTTGATCTCCAATTTGGATACCACCAAGCTCATTTGCGGCTTTAACGAATGAAGCAAATGAAATGTCAACATAACCATTTATCTTAACAGCATAGTTTTCTTGGATAGTTCTTGTAAGAAGCTTAATATCACCAAACTCATATGCATCATAAAGTGGACCAACACCTACGCTTGGGATTACAACAAGTGTGCTCTTGTTGATTGAAGCATATGTAACCTGCTTTTGTTGAGTGTTAATTGAAAGAAGCATTACTGCAACAACATTTCCTGATTCAATAGCAATATTCTTTTCTGTATTTGTACTATTATCAGTAATAGCAACAACATAATTGAAAACATTTTTGTTTGTTTCCTTTAAATTTACAACCTGCTCACTATAATAGTTAGCAACTGCTTTTTCGTAAATTTTAGCATAATCATTGCTTAAAGCCATTATCTTTTCAGCTGATTTATACATATCGCCTGTTACAGTCTCTGTTGCAACTGCCATTTCGAAAGGTGTCTCGCCCTTCTTATAATCATACTTGGAGAAGGCAAAATTAACAACTAAATTAACGATTAAAAGAACAGCCGCGATTAATGAAACCAATACTAATAATGTAACGAGAACTGCCTTGTATGGGAACTCTCTTCTTACAGCAGGAGCTGATGCCATTACCGCCTTG
>JAZOCP010000112.1:0-11691 GCA_045596585.1 Eubacteriales bacterium | reverse complement strand
ATATGTACGCGTATGTGAGGTGCTATATGCTAAGAAATAAAGGAAAAATTTTATTTACCTTGATGCTTATATTAGTAGTTGGTGTGTTGTTTGCCACAGCTACATTTGCAGTTGAGGGTAAAGATATAACAATTCAATTTTTAACATCTGGTAACGCGCTTGACAAAAACATAAACACAAGCCAAATAGTTCAAGGTGAGGCGCAGATACTTGGCGGTAATACACTAAGGCTTCCAACAAAGGATGTTGCAACTGGCTCATCCTTTAACTGGCGTAGTGAGGATGGTAGATGCTGGGAGGGTGGCTCAACAGTTACATTTTATGAATCAACTAAGCTATACCCAGTTACAGCTATTGACATTACGACCGCTGAGGAAATGTACACATATATGCCAAAGGGCTCAAGTGTAAGACTTCTAAACGATATATATCTTGATAAAAAGCCTGATTTCCCATGGCCAGGCACTTGCACAGTTATCTTAAATGGTAAGACACTTGAGCTTAATTCATCCCTTGGTGATGCTTGGGGTGGACAGCGCTGTGGTACATTTTTCTATGGTACTGGTACAGTAAAATACGCAGGCTCAGGAACATTTATGAACCTACAAGGACATGGCTGGGGTGGTGACAGCTGTCGTTTGTTCGTTGGAGCTGGTGTTACAATTGATGCACCAAATGCAACTCTTGGCCGTGATGGCGATGGCTCATACGTTCAAGGCTATCCTTGGATACAAATTTATGGTATAGTAAACTGTACTACTGTTTTAAAAATGCAAAACAGTGGAAACAGAAATCCACGTATTGAGGTGTATGATGGAGCACAGTTAAATATTAGTGGTCCATTAATTACACATACAGCAACTGGTAATACAGTAAGAGTAAATATTCTTGGTGGTAACATTACAACTAAGGGTTCAGTAAGCTTTTTCCAAGAC
Source organism: Eubacteriales bacterium (assembly GCA_045596585.1). Taxonomy (GTDB): domain Bacteria; phylum Bacillota; class Clostridia; order Oscillospirales; family CAG-272; genus RGIG2000. Next base: position 10,756 of record JAZOCP010000112.1, on the reverse strand, counting down.
TTAAAGGCTGAATTTACAATAACTGGTGGCTTTTTCGACTTCGCAAACAGTGATGATTATGATGAATTAAAAAATAAGATTAGTCTTGCACAATATAAAATAATTGAATTAACTGGTAGCAACGAAAAGGTGTATAAAACCGTTGTTAGCTATTCAGTATGTAATCACGAATATGAGCTACATTCGACCATTGATGCAAATTGTAGCACATGCACAAGGGATTGCTTTGTTTGTAAAAATTGTGAAACCTTAATTCGCATTTCATATGGCACCTTTGGTGCTCACGCATTTGGCGAAACACCTTTAGCAACTAAACAACCAACAAAGACAACTGTTGGTTGGGACAAATATGTATGCCCAGACTGCGCAAGCATTAAGCTTGAATATATTTACTACGACCCAACTAATGACCCAGTTACAGTAGTTGTAAAAACAGATACAGGCACAAAAGAGGTTGCAGTTCCATTGAAGGATATATATGTGGTTGACTCAACCTTTACAGTAACTGGAATTAAGGCGTTTGGTGATTATACAATTGACCAAATAGTTGGAATTACTATTCCTGTTGGTATTTCAAATATTAATATTAATACAGTAAATTCAAGTGTAACCACTTTAACACTCGGTGAGGGCTTAGTTGCAGATATTATAAGCCTTAAGGGCCTTACTAAGCTTGAAAATATTGTAATAAAAAATGTTGCAGGCGTTATATTTGAAAAGGATTGCGCACCTAAAACAGTAAAATCAATAAAATCCGATGTTTCTGGCGCTAATGTTGAATATGCTGAGCAAGCATTTTATCAGCATACAAACTTAACAGAGATGACCTTCTCAAAGAATTCTATATATAAGTTTGGAAAGCAATCATTTAGAGAAAGTGGTGTTTTATCACTTAACTTTGTTGATGGTTGTAATGTAACCTTTAGTGGTGAGCAGGCATTCTATGCTTCTAAGGTTGAGTATTTATATGTAGGTAAGGGAATTACAACTATTCCAAATAAGCCTTTTGATAATGCATACTATCTACAAAAGGTAATCTTGATGGATGTAACAAGCATTTCTGATAATGCCTTTACTTATATGAATAAGGGTGCAAGCCCATGTGAGGTTTATCATCACGCAGCCTCGCTCTCCGTGTCAGGCGGTACATTTAAGGAAAGTCATGGTATAATAGTTTATACAAAGGTTGCATTAACACAAGGCTTCAATAACTGTAAGGGAGTAACCTTGGGTGGTGTAACATACCCTGCTTATACAATTCACTATGGAATAACTCATGCATATCAGAGAATAGAAAAGGACCCAACCTGTCTTGCAGAGGGTAGTGTTAAATATGTAACTACTTGTCCTTGTGGCAAGAACGAGGGTACATCACATAAGGTGTTCCACGGAGAGGCTACAAGCAGCTCTACATATACAGTTGAGGACTTTAGTGATAAAATAAAGGAAAAGCTACCTCATGACCTTTCTTCAGTTGGTAAAATAAGCTATTCTGATGGCTATACAAGGTATGGTTATTATACATACACATGCTCAATGTGTAATAAAGGCATTGAGGAGGAAATAGCTTCCTGCCCACCATTGATTTCAACATATGGTTACTCTGTTAGCACAGCAGGGGATACCTCATCAATGAGCGTAAAATATGTAGTTGACGAAGCTATGCTCGCTAAATATCAAGCCTCAAATGGAATAACACTTGATTATGGTACAGTTGTTGCGGTTAAAAAGCAGCTTGGTGACCAAACACCTCTTGATAATTCTGGAAATGCAAGAAATGGTGTTATCAAGAATAAAACTTTGGGTTATTTGACAAATGAAATCAAGCTTGTTAACCTACAAGAGGCTCACAAGAATATAAGCTATGTAATGAGTATATACATAATTGACAATGGTCAAATTACATATATTCAAGATACAGAGACTGTTGAAAATCCAAGTGGTGTAACATATAAGGAAGTAAATGAGCTTTTAGAGTATTATGCTTCGCTCTCTCTTACAACACCTCCAACAAAAACAAAGGAAAATTAATAAAAAGGAGTCCCAATTGGGGCTCTTTTTTTATTGCAATTTTAGTATAAAAAAACTTATTCACGGCACAATAAAGGTAAAATGAGGCAAAGGTGGGTAAGTAAATGAAAAGGCTTGAATTTGTAATTAAGGACAAGGTTGGCTTGCACGCACGACCAGCAGGTGCAATTTCATCTGTTGCAAAAGGCTTTGTAAGCGAAATAAGCGTTACATGTGAAGAAAAAAAGGCAGATGCAAAGCGCCTTTTATCCCTTATGTCACTTGGTGCTACAAGTGGCAAAACTCTTATATTTAAAATAGAAGGAGAGGACGAGCTGGAGGCATACGAAAAAATAAATGAAGTATGTCAGGAAAAGCTTGGCTAAAATGAGTTTGGAAAAAAGAATATTTACAGGCATAGGGGTAGGCGGAAAAAAGGTTGTAGGAAAACTACGATTTTTAGATAACCAAACACCTAATATACAAAAGACGAAAAAGGTGAAAAGAAGCAAGGCGGAAGAAAAAAAGCGCCTAAAAGATGCCGTTTTAAAAACAGTTGAAAAAACTAAGGAAACCTCACGTAGGGCACGGGAAACGCTTGGGGAGAGTGAGGCGCAAATTTTTGAAATACACGCAATGCTACTTGAGGACGAGGATTTTTTAGAAAGTGCATTTAACGAGATAGAAAATGGCAAGGATGCAGAGAGCGCGGTGCTTATAAGTGCTGATATTTATGCTGAAGAAATAAGGTCAATAGGAGATGAATATCTTTCTGCCCGTGCTGCTGATATAAAAGACATTTGCAATGGAATTATAGACACGCTAAGCGGTGAAAATGAAAAAATAAGCGACAACGAGGAGCCATATATTTTAGTCGCACAGGATTTGACGCCCTCACAAACAGTAAAGCTTGACAAGGAGAAAATCTTAGGCTTTGTAACCTTTGAGGGTAGTCCTTCGTCTCATACCTCAATTCTTGCACGTGCAATGGGAATTCCCGCTATTGTTGGCACAGGTGAGCTACCCTTAATGGTTGAGAATAAAACAGCTCTGCTTGATGGAGTTAAGGGGAAGCTTGTAGTTTCTCCAACTAAAGGTGAGCTAAATAGCTTTTTAGAGGAGTTAGAAAGCCAAAATAAAATAGCCAAGGAGCACGATAGCTATATGCGCTCAAGGCTAAACACTCCAGCTGTTTCGCGTGGTGGGCATAGGGTTATGATATATGCAAATATAGGTGATATTTATGAGCTTGATGGTGCTATTTTAAACGGAGCTGAGGGAATAGGTCTATTAAGAAGTGAGTTTATGTATATCACAAATAATAAGCTACCAACCGAAGACGAGTTATATGAAGCCTACAAGGAGGTAGCTATAAAAATGGAGGGCAAGCGTGTTATTATAAGAACCCTTGATATAGGGGCAGACAAAAAAGTATCGTATCTTGATTTTGAAAAAGAGGAAAACCCAGCTCTTGGATTTCGTGGAATTAGAGTTTGCCTTGAAAGAACTGATATATTTAAAGCTCAGCTAAGGGCGATTTTACGTGCCTCAGCTCACGGGAAAATCGGCATTATGCTACCTATGATATCGACACAGGGTGAACTAAAAAAAGCAATTGGGCTTATAAATGAAGCTAAAAACGAGCTAAGAGATAAGAACATTTTATTTGATGAAAAAATAGAGCTTGGTATAATGATAGAAACACCATCAGCTGCTATAATTAGCGACTGTCTTGCAAGGTATGTCAGCTTTTTTTCGGTTGGCACAAATGACCTATGCCAATATACATTAGCGGCAGATAGGCAAAACGCAAAGGTCTCACACCTTCAAGAGGAGCAGGAGTCGGTTTTGAGGCTAATAAAGCTATCGGCTGAGAATATTCACCGCGTGGGTGGTTGGATTGGGATTTGTGGGGAAATGGCAGCAGACCTTTCACTCACACAAGCATTTATAGATATGGAAATTGATGAGCTTTCTGTCTCGCCCCCGTATCTTTTGGGTGTAAGAGGCAAGGTTTGTGATTGTAGATAGGAGATAGTATGAAGGAAAAAGAAAAAATACTCGCGCCATGTGATGGCGAAATAATACCACTTGAGGGGGTAAGCGACGAGGTTTTTTCCTCGGGAATGATGGGTGAGGGCTTTGCTGTTTTACCCGAGGACACAAAATTCTATTCTCCCGTTAGTGGAAGAGTAGAAAATGCCTATAAAACTGGACATGCATACACAATAGTTACTGATGATGGACTTGACGTGCTTGTTCATATTGGAATAGACACAGTTGAATTAGAGGGCAAATTCTTTGAGAAAAAGGCAATGGAGGGTGACTATATTAAGGCAGGGGAGATTATTGCAACAGCCGAGGTTGACAAAATTCTTGAAAGTGGCTTTGACCCTGTTTGCGTGGTGGTTGTATCTAACTCCGAGCGTATGCATAGCACAGAACTAAAAATAGGAAAATGCACCGCTGGTGATAGCGCTATGCTATATGAAATAAAATAAAAAAGCTACACCCTGTGTCGCTTTTTAAAGGTTAACTTATAGTCCAAATAAAGAAAAAGCGTGCTTGTAGCACGCTTTTTTATTAGTGATTGTTAATCCAGTCATTAACAGCTGATTTAGCAACTCTCTTAATTGATTCCTCTGGGTGAATGGAGTTCTTGCCACCATTTTCATAAACGAAGTAAAGTCCCTCTGGAGTTACATAAAGTGTCTCCTCGTAGCCATCCTCATCACCAAAAGCACCATATGTAAACTTCTTTTCTACTTCAGCAGTTTCTGTATCATAAACCTTTTTACAAATTATCTTTTGCATTTTTAAAATCTCCTTTATTTAAATTTTTTACAAACAAATAATAACATAATTATATCTGATTGTCAAGATATTTAAGCGGTGTAATATTAACCAAAAAATCGACAAATTTCCTAATCCTCAATTATAAATTCAACCTCAGCATTGATTTGTCCGTCCTCGTGAATTGAGCGCATTAAATATTTTCCATTTGTCTTTGCCATATAAAACTTTAAATTGTCACCAACCTTGGCATCATTTATATATGAAATTGCAATGCTTTTAACAAATTTTGTCTCTGGCTTCGGAATGTAGTTAAAGAACATATCAGGGTAGTTTGTGTTGTTTATATGGTGGTTAACATCTGTGTCAGAATATCTAACTGTATATTCACCAACCAGGCTTAATTTAAGCTCTGAAGGGATTCTAACCTTAGCGGGTAAATCAAGCTCAATTTGTGGCTCTGGCTCAAAGTTTGAAAAATCAACCTCGCTTATTTTAATTAGCTTTTTATCACTAACGGAAACAAGCGCCCAAATTGTATTTGCCTCAGCCAAAAGCTCATCTCCTCTATTAACAGTAAAGGAACGATAGGTTGTAAAGCCCCTTGAGCCAGTTGCCCATGTGGTAACTGAAATTTCATCGTATGAATAAACAGGAGAATATAGATTAATTCTTAAACTGCTTAAAATAAGCGCCTTGTTATCATTTAATAAATCTCTATAAGAGGGGCGACAGCCAAGCATATGAAGCATACCGGTTTCTTGCATAAACTTTAAAAGTCCAGAAACACTAAGCACCTCGTTTGAGTTAGTATCATGAAATTTAACCTTGTAATTTTCAGTCCATTTCATTATAAAATCACCTCGAAATATAATTAACATAGCCATTTTAACACTTTTTTTGGCTTAATTCAATATGATTTTGAAAATTTACAATTATCGACAAAATAAAATATACATAAAATAATGATAGGGAAGTTTAAATGAGAAAAATATGTCAATAATATAGACAATACTACTAAACGGGAGTGATAAATTTGAATATAAAACGCGGAGATATATTTTACGCCGACTTAAGTCCAGTAATAGGCTCGGAGCAAGGGGGCTTGCGCCCTGTTTTAATTGTGCAAAACGATGTAGGTAATAAATATAGCCCAACAGTAATTGCCGCCGCTATTACAAGTAAAATGTCAAAGGCAAAGCTACCAACACATATAGGGGTATTAGCAAAGGACGTGGGATTACTTAAGGACTCTGTGATTTTACTCGAGCAAATAAGAACAATAGATAAAACACGACTTAAGGAAAAAATGGGTCATTTAGACAGTGTAACTATGAATGAGGTGAATAGTGCAATAAGCGTTTCCTTTGGACTTCTTCAAGATGCTGGCAACACCCCTCAAGCACCTGAAACTGCGACACAGGATACGGTGTTTTCTATTTCTCCTAATACAACAAGCATATAAAAAAGGGTACTAAGCGTACCCTTTTAATTATTAGCCAAGAAGCTTTTTTTCTTTTCTTGAAAGCTTATATTCAACTGACTTTCTGCCAAGGTAGTGAATTTCCTCTGAGTCAGCTACATGGAAGGTATCAGCGCTTTCAATAAGGGTTTTATCACCCTTTTCGTTTGTGCCAACGGTAATGCCATCAATTCTCATTTCTACATACAAGCTATCAGCATCAATTGAAACATCATTCTTTTCAAACTTGTAAAACTTATATTGATATTTTTCACCGCTTTCAATAAGCTCTAATTGTTCGTCATAAATAATGATTGGATTGCCGTTTGGATCCGTTCCCTTTTTTCCAACCAAGTGGAAGGAAATGTCCTCATACTTAACGTTTGGACAAGCCTCTTGCACCTCTTCCACATGAAGCTTGTTAATTCTTAAGCCAAACTGCATATATGCCTTGCCAGCCTCACTTGGACTTTCAATATAAACAAGCTTAGTGATTTTTATAACACCGTTTTGGGAAAGACCCTCAGTGCCGACATCGTGCGTCCTTATATCATCATTTTGCGCGTATGCAGCCTTAAACTGCTCAGATGGGATAATTTCCTTGAACATATCGTAAATTGTTGAGCGATAAAGATGAATAGAAAAGAAGACAACAAAAGAAATAAGAGCAATTGCAAAAGCAATAGTGATTATTTTTACAAAAATCGAAAGCTTGCTTGATTTTTCTTCCATAATAATCTCCTTTCAAGTAAAACATTACACTAATTGTAGCATATATTTTTCTTGGGTGCAAGTTTTTTAAAAAAAATACTTGACAAAACATATAAATTTCTTTATAATAGTTAGGCAAACAGCAAAAAATGCAAGGGGAGGCAAATATGGTTCTTGATATTACCTCATTAATCAATGGCAAATCCTCAAGGGTTGACTTTGAGTATTTGATTGATACAAAGGGTGAGGATACAGACCTTCTCCCGCCTAGCGATGTTTCTTTCACAGCACCTGTAAGGGTAAAGGGTACAGTCACCGACAATGCTGGTTACATGGCACTTTCACTTACAGCAGAGATAGATTATCATTCACGCTGTGCAAGATGTCTTGAGGATATTTTTGGCACATTTACCCTCAATTTCAATCGCACTGTGGCAACAAAAGGCACACTACAAGACGAGGACAATGACGAATATGTTATTGTCAAAAACGGATTCTTAGACATCGACCGTGAGTTAGTAGATGATTTACTCCTTGAGTTTCCCACCAAGCTCCTTTGTAAAGAGGAATGCAAAGGACTTTGTCCAAAATGTGGTAAAAACCTTAATTTTGGTGAGTGTGATTGCCCGAAGAAAAAAGAAATTGACCCAAGGCTTGCAATTTTACAAAAACTACTTGAAAATGATGAATCTTTGTAGTATAATGTTGTAGTAATAAAAAGTTAACCTTATAAAAATGAAGGAGGCAACTCAAAATGGCAGTACCAAAGAGAAAGCAATCTCATGCACGCACAAACAAGAGAAGATCAAACAATTCAAAGCTTACAGCACCTACAATGGTAAAATGCTCCAAGTGTGGCGAGTACAATCTTGCACACCGTGTTTGCTCAGCTTGTGGCTACTATGCAGATAAGCAAATCGTAAACAAGGAAAATGCATAAATAAACTTGGACTTACAATTTAGTAAGTCCTTTGTTTTTTAATTTCGAGAAAAGAGGAAATGGTATGAAATTTACGCCCAAGCATAAGGACGCAACACTTCGCTTACTATATTTTGGACTTTTTATCTTGTCAGTTGTATTTATGTCAATGAGGGCATCAGACGGTGGCTTTAAAAGGACAGCTTACATTTGTATCAGCTTAATAACACTTGTTTCTGCACTTTATTTACTCATGCGATATGAGCTAACAACCTTTACCTACATATTAAACCCAAATGGAAACAACTATGATTTCTTTGTAAATAAAGCGGTTGGCAAGCGTGGGTCATACGTTTGTAGTTATCGTGTTTCTGACATAATAGAGGTTATGCCATATGAAAAGAACACAAAGGAGCAGTTAAAGAAGGAGAATAAGGAAATTCTTATTTTTGATTATACCCACAATCTTTTCAAGGCAAAAAAGCAAGTAATCCTTTTCGCAAATGAGCAGGGCATGCAGGCAGTAGTGGTTGAACTCGGTGAGGAAATGTACGCATTTTTATTAAATGTAATAAACCTTGTAAGAGAGGCTAACACAAATGAACTTGCACTTGAAATAGAGGAAGAGTTAGGAAATGATATTTCACTTGAAACAAATAGCGACCTTGAGATAAAAGACGCTGAAACTAACCAAGAGGGCTCTGACAATGAATAATAAAAAGCACCCAAACGGGTGCTTTTTTATTTGTTTTTATTATGGAAATAAGAATTTTCCGTTGCCTCACCAAAGCGTTCCTTAATAAATTTAAGAGCCTCGGTAAAAATCAACTTGTCATTATCAAATGTGTGCTCGTATGGGAATTCATCCTCGAAAAACCAATGGAATGAGGAAATTTCCTCAGCCTGTGGAACAACGTACGCACGTGTCGTTAAAGCTGTGAAATAAACAACCTTTTTCTCTGTGTTTTTCTTTTTGCCAATCAAATAAATTGACTCCATACGGAAACCGTTTTCGATTTTGACATCAATACCTGTTTCTTCCTTTGTTTCTCTTATAGCGGTTTGATATTCATTTTCGCCCGGCTCAACATGACCCTTGGGGAAAGACCAAAAGTCTGTATATTTATTTTTAATAAGAAGCACAGCGTACTTGCCTCTTGCCTTACGAAAAACAATAGTTCCACATGATTTTTCGTATCTCACAGACCTCATCTCCCTTCTAAAAAGTCAAATAAAAATATAAATAATTTTAATACTAAAGTCGAGCAATGTCAAGTCTTTATTTAAAATACTCAACCTCAACTGCTGATTTTTCACTTTCCTTTGTCTTCAAAAGTAGAACAAGCAAAACAGCAGAAGCAAGCACTAATGTTGTTATTATACTGCTTTCAAAGCCGAGTGAGCTGTTACCGCTTATAATCTGCGCGTTGCCATATATTGGTGAAAATAGTGACATCATAGGGGAAAGCCCCATAGTTCCCATACCAAAAATGTTTGCGCATAAAAATCCCCAGGTGGCACGAATAGCAATAGCGCCCCAAAGGCTTCCACGCTTGAAAACAAACGTACCAAGGAGGAAGTTTAGTAAAAATGTGTTTATAAGCACCATAAAATTAAGCGAATATGAAAAGCTAAGAAGTGCAAAGATAGTAGAGCTTATAAGTAATGAGGTAATAGGCTTCATATCTCGCGCCAAGGATGTGGTTAGCATACCATGTATTAAAAATTCCTCACCTGCTGCATACACAATAAATCCAATTGCAAAAAGCAAAAGAGCAGGGGAAAACATACTAAACTTTAATGAAAGTGTTCCACTTAAAAGTGAGATAGAAAGTGGTAGGCACGAAATAGCAAGACCAATTCCTACACCAAATAAAATCTCAAGTGCAACGCCACCACGTCTTATACCAAGGGAGGCAATTTTGCGCTTCTCAAATTTTTTCCAAAAGAAAATAACTGCACCAACTAATACAGCGTTTGATAAAAGCTGAATTAAAACAGCCCACCAAGGAAGCACTGCCATCATGTTATAAAGAATAGCGGTAGCTTGGCTCATTTTTCCATTTAAAATAGCAGCCTCAACCTGTGCATACGTGCCATTTTGCATAGAAACAAAGAAATAGTAAATTGTTAGTGGTATAGTTGTTATTATATTTGATATAACATTTGATATAATGAAAACTAAAAATGTAGATAGAAACACCTTGCCAAGGGCACGAGGGTTGTGGTGCTTTGCAGCCTCGTCTATCATTTTAGTCCTTTTGATGTTAAAAAGATTTCTCATTCCTTATTCCCCAAAATGTATTTTTCTGCTTTTAATATTGCGATTTGAGTTTTTGAGTCCTTAATCTCGCCATCCATAACCATTTTCACAAGTGTTTTTAAAGGGATTTTTGTTACCTCCAAAAACTCGTCCTCGTCAGGATGTGCATTTATAAAGGTCAAATCTGTTGCCAAATAAACCTGAATTTTTTCATCAAAAATAGCAACGGTTGTATAAAGCTCACCAATGTGTTCAATCTTGCCAGCTTGAGCTCCGCTTTCCTCCTCAAGCTCACGCACAACAGCCTCAAGTGGGTCCTCGCCTGGCTCTAATTTACCAGCTGGTATCTCAAGCAAAACCTCACCAAATGGGTACCTAAATTGCTTAACCATAACAACCTCACCCTCGTTTGTTACGGGAATAACGCATACAGCACCTGGGTGGCGCACAATTTCACGTGTTGCCGTTTGTCCATTAGGAAGCTCAACTGTGTCAACAAAAAGCTTAACTATTTTTCCGTCAAATATTTGTTTTGAATCAATTTTCTTTTCAAAAAGCTCCATTTATATCTTTGTAAATGTAAGAACGACCTTAGTGT
>JAZOCP010000111.1:0-5239 GCA_045596585.1 Eubacteriales bacterium | reverse complement strand
AGCATATGCTTATGTTACATATAACAGAGGAAGCATTTTAACAGAAGAAGCTTCTAAACGTTTAGCAGCTATAAAAGACTATAGTGAATTTGGTAGTGGCTTTAAAATTGCTTTAAGAGATTTGGAAATTCGTGGAGCAGGTAATATTTTGGGTAGTCAACAGCACGGACATATGGAGGCCGTGGGTTACGATATGTATATTAAGCTTTTAAATCAAGCCGTTAACAAAATTAAGGGCGTAAAAACGGTTGAGGAGCTTTCTTGCTCGGTGGATATAAATATCAGCGCAAGTATCCCTGAGGATTATATACCATATATAACTGCCCGTCTTGGCATTTATAAGCGTATAGCCGATATAGCCGACGAGCAGGATGCAGAGGACGTAGTTGACGAGCTTTGTGACCGCTTTGGTGAACCGCCTAAGGCTGTTATGGGACTTATAAACGTAGCGCTTGTTAGAAATAAAGCGGCGGCGGCAGGTATATTTGAAATTAACCAAACCGCTTCTGCGGCAATATTTAAAACCGATAAGCTACGTGAAGAGGTAGGTCAAAAATTAGCCGATGCATTCGGCACACGTTTCACAGTATCACCCACAGGCGCCACTGCCTACGTGGTGAAACTGGATAAAAACGAGAGCATAAATGAGCTTTTAACTAAACTTTCAAAAGTATTGTAATTTTTAGTAGACATTTCGAAGATTTTAGTATATAATTATTTAAATGCTTATAATTTTGTGCTTTAAAGCACTGATGGAGGAAATACAAATGAAGCTATTAAAGAAAATAGTTGCGCTTTTAAGTGCTGTGGTTATTCTTTTAACCTTTGCAGGTTGCCACAAAAAGGATGAGGTTGCAGTAACTGTAAACGGTGTTGAATTTACGTCTGCATATTATATGTGTGCCTTTATTGATGCCGACTCACAGGCTCAAAAGAAGGTAGACGAAATGGCAGAAGAGGACAGCAGTATTGATACCTCAAAAAAGAACTATTACTATTCACAGAAAATAGACGGTAAAAAGTATCAGGAATGGGTAAAGGATACCGCCATTGAAGCGCTTAAAAAAATAGCTGCATACAAGATTAAGTGCAAAGAGAACAACGTTACAATTAACGAGTCTAACACATCAAATGTTGAGCAGTATGCCGCTTATTATTGGAGTTATTACGGTTATAGCGAGTTATATGAGCCAAACGGTGTTAGCTTTAATACTTACAGAAATTTCATGCTTGATTCCTACTATACTCAGGAATACTTTGAGTTCCTCTACGGCAAAGAGGGTAAAAATCCTGTAACCGAAGAGGAAATAAAGAACTTCCTTTCTGAAAACTACGCTATTGCTAACGTTCTTTATGTTGATTTAAGCTCCCTCAAGGGTGAGGCAAAAACCGAAAAGATTGAAGCAATCAACGGTTATGCCGAAGACATTAAGGCTGGTAAATTAACCTTCGAGGACGCTTATTATACAGAAAATCCAACAGAAAAAGAGGAAGAAGAGGAAACAACTGAGGATAAGCAGGAAGAGACCGCTACCGACAATAAAGACGAGACCACTAAAGATAGTACTGAGGATACCAACGAGGAAGAAAAAAATAAAGAACCTCTTGATAAGCTTGCAACACTTATGGGTAGCAAAAACACTCAGGAATCATATCAGGACGAGTATTATGATAGAGTAAAGAAGATGACCGTTGGCGAGGTTGTAGTTGTTAAAGAGGACGACGAATCCGCTATTGCACTTTTAATTAAGGGCGATATTATGGCAGACCCATACTATCTTGAAAACTATGATATGACAGTTCGTCATGATATTAAGGACGAAGATTATGAAAAGGAAATGGAAGACTTTGCTAAGACCTTAAAAGCTGAGGTTAACAATTATGCAGTTGATAGATTTAAGGCAAAGAAGATTGTATATCCTAAATACTCATATTAATTAAATAATTCTTTAAAAAGCAAATATATTTAAAATTTAACTTGACAACGCGGCTTGAATATACTATAATAATCAAGTCGCAAAAATGCTGATATAGCTCAGGCGGTAGAGCGCATCCTTGGTAAGGATGAGGTCACCAGTTCAATTCTGGTTATCAGCTCCAAACAAAAATCCGTTCACGAAAGTGGACGGATTTTTGTTTGTATTATTCACAATTCAATATTCATCATTCATTATTCATTAAACGAGAACGGATTTCAATGAATAATGAAAAATGAAGTCGTTTCACTGATGAATAATGAATAATTATTGCGGCTTCGCCGCTTTTGTGCTATAATATACTTAAAGGTCGGTGATTATATGAAAAAACTATTATGTGTTATAATCTGTTTCACGATTTTTTTGTTTTTAGTTGCTTGTGGAGGTAATGAAAAAGGTACTTCATTTGACAAAAATGGTGACCTACATATCAAATTATCAGATATCGGACTTGAAAACGCCATCCTTTGTGAAACGTCGGAGCGAGGATTACTGTTGGACGTCTCTATTTATGGGCAAGTCTTTCTTTTAGGTAAATATAAAAATGATGATAACGTTATGATGGACCATTTTCTTGTTATTGTAACTGAAGATAAAACGCTTTGTAAAGACCTGACGGCGTATGAAGGCCAGTTTAATTTTGCTGGAAATATTGACGTATTTGATTTTGACGGTGATGGTGATTGCGAAATTTTACTGCAACAAACTGTGGGTATGACGGGTGGAGCAGGCAGTTATTTGTCCAGAATTTTTGATTATCGTGATGGAGAAATTCTTGAAATTTTCTCGAGTGACAGTATTTTTAATAAATATTCCCGAAACATGGGATTCTCATGTACTTTGCTTAAAAATAAAGAAATCAGGATAGATAATAAATTTACCAATTATAGTGAAACTTTTACTATGAGTGATAGGCCTGATGAATATTTCAAATGGTGGTATAATGATGATGGTAGCGTAGTCGAAAGGGAGCTTTGTGTTGACAGTTTTTATGAGTTTATGCCTATAGATACTGATTTTGATGGTGTTTACGAGGTTTTCTGTCGACAGTATACATCCTTGATTGGTCATTCTGATGGTGTCGGATGCACTAAAATAGTGCTTAAATATAATGAGATAACTGCAGAATTTGAAATAATTGACGCAAGTTTTGAGTTGTATAAATACGAGTCTTAATGTTATCGGTTTTCAGGCACATTTTATTCGTGTCATTAAGTTCAAACTACCCAAAAAATAAAGGAACTGTTTCGACAGTTCCTTTATTTTTATCCAATCCGAAGGATTGGTATGTAATCGCCGATAGGCGTATGTAATCACGCGAAGCGTGTATGGCATCACCGCAGGTGTATTTCCCTTCGGATTGATTACATACCGAAATAAATTTCGGATTACATACGTTTTCTTACGAAAACGATTACATTCCGTCTTCGACGGATTACATACAATGCTCCGCATTGATTTATTTCCGCTTTTATGCTATAATACACATAGGCGGTGATGAGATGCTTAAGTTATCCGAATCAAATGGTGACTTGATATTAAAACGCAATACTTATTTTTTGGGTGGAATTTTAATAGCCGGGATTATGGCTCTTGGAGGTTTGTTTGTAATTTTTGCGAGTTTGCCTTTCGATGAAGACTATGCTTTTGCAGAGATTTTTGGTTTAATTTTTGTTTGTCTCTGGGAAGTTGGAGTCATATATGCAGTCGTCTATTTTATGAGGGAATATAGTAAATATATTGTAATTTCAAAAGAGGGTATAAGTTGCCATACTTGTTTTAAAAAAGAATTTATTAAGTGGTCTAATATAAAAGATTGGGGATTGTCCTATTGCGGACAAACTCGATTTGAGGGTAATACGTATTACTTGTATTTCTCTGAGCACGAGTGTCCTGTAAAAAATGAGTGCAGGAAAAAACTAAAAGGCAGAATGATTAAAACTTTTGTTATAAGTGAGGATTATTATCTTGTAGTAGACAATGTGATTCCTTTTTGTGAAGAAAAAACCGCTGTAATGCCTTTTATAGGTAAGGACAAATTTCATATTATTTAAAAACAAAGAAAATTCTCGGTTTTCGCCCAGTTCTTTTTCGGACACGAATGACAGAAAAAAACTCGTTCTTTCGAACGAGGTTTTTTCAATGATATCCGTTCCTTTGCAGGAACGGGTGATATATCTTCGATATGATATTGCTCTGCAAGCGATGATATACGCTTCGCGTATGAAGGAACGGATATTATATCATATTTGCAAAGCAAATATATCATGCGGCTCGCCGTATATCATATCGCGTAGCGATATATCATTCAAAACAACGCTCCGTATTGATTTGTTTTTGCTTTTATGCAAGTATTACTTGACAATATTCCAAATAGATTTTATTGCTTTTGGATTTGAGAAATGATACAATGTATTTGAAAGTCGGTGATATTATGAGAAAAGTCAATATAAGAACAATTGTAGTAAATCTATTAGTGATTTTAGGCTTTGCAATTTCCTTTTTCGCTATTTATCAACTAATAATATTGAATAATCTGGACATTCTCGGAGAAACCGAAACAGGCGGCGGTTTTATACCATACGGCGCGAAAGTACCGGCAAGAATATTCTTGTGGGCAAATGCAAGTATAATAATTGCATTTATCCTTTGGCGAATAAAAAAACTTAATGTAAAATTAATTCCTTTATTATTAGTTTCTATCATATTGCCAATAATGGTATACCGTGTAAATTATTATATATTTATAAATGGTAATGGAGTAGAGTACAAAGAAAAGCAGACTATTGTTATAGATATCAAAGAACGCGAAAAGAATTATAAGAAGAATCATAAGGAAGATGAAAACAATCATTATTTGGAAGATTTAAAAAAATACCCAATATTCGTTGCAGAACAATCTAATGAAGACTTTTATACATATCTATACATCAATTATGCATTAGATGATATGTATTTATTTATGAAACTTTCTCCTGATTCGGAAATACACGGTAATGGCCATTTTATTTGTCACCAATTTATGCAACCGCTTGAGGAATTTTTAGCCGACAATAAAGAATTGAATTACAATGAGCGCAAACTTGTAAGTATTAATAATTATGGAATTCGTGAAATTGAGATTTATAATAATTGCGCTATTTTAACAAAAGAAGACTTTTCAAAAACTTATTTTATTTCTGAGGACTATAAGTGGCTTTTAGATAATTAATTTTATAGAAAATTAGGTTTTTGCTTATTTCTTTTTCATACAAACAAGCCTA
>JAZOCP010000110.1:0-11664 GCA_045596585.1 Eubacteriales bacterium | reverse complement strand
GGCCACTCGGGAAATCCCCCATTATAAAGTTGCAGGACATTGGAGCTGGTGAACGGAGTCGAACCATCAACCTGCTGATTACAAATCAGCTGCTCTGCCATTGAGCCACACCAGCATATCGTCCTGCAACGCACCTTATTCTATCACATAAAAAATAGTTTGTCAATAGTAAATTTAAAATTTTTAAAAATTTTTAAAAGGAACCTTTTTCCACGCTTTTAAATAGAAAGAGAACGGACAAAACGCCCGTTCTCAATATTATTAAATATTATGGTAGGTTTAGGCACCTCTTTGCAAGTAGCTTTGTAAGGAAGAAAAATCCTATCGCAATAATAAGTAAAAGCCAAATTGAGATAAACAATATCAAATTCAAAATGATAAAAATTAAGTTTGTAACAAAGGCACCACCTAAATTGTTTATAAAGAATAATGGTGTAAAGCAGAAAATCATTACAATCCATGCAATAAATCTCTCGGCATAATAGAAAATTATATAGCCAAGAATGGTAAAGCCAGCACCAGCAAGTAGCTTGCGCTTCTTTGCAACAACTCCACCAAGGAAAATGGTGAAGAAGAAAAATGATTGCTGTGCCAAAATTGCAAGCATGGAAACAATACCCGCTAAGCACAAAAGCAAAATTAGGTTAAGTGGATTAATTCCGTTTTTGAAGTTAATTATTGCGCCAAGAGTGTTGAAAAACGGCTTAAAGCCAGCACTTGAAATAGTCTTTGATATGCTATATAGATTGTTTGGCAGGCTTATAACAAGCGAGCCAAATACCGCAGTTAATCCCATTAATATATTCCAAAAGGCGGCATTGAGATATTTTGAGAACAAAAGTGTGCCTGACCTAACTGGTAATGTAAATGTAAGATACCCCTCGTCCGTCATTAATGAAATATAAAAGTTTATAAGATTTATAATGAAAATAACAACAACAAGTATAGGTAAAACCATTGATGAAACGGAATTAATAAGATTTAAAAGTAGCATAAAAAGCTGTAGAGTTATTCCTATGATAACAATAGCCAGCATTATTATTTTTGGTGGGTCCTGTACTACTACCTCCTCACCTGGTGCTGGCGCAGGCTCTGGCTCGCCCCAAAGAAGGTCACCGTACATAAAATCCTGTAAAAAGCAGGAGAGAAGACCACACGAAAAACCAATTATAATAATAACAACAGCAGCTATTAAAAGAGGTCCACCCACACGCAATGAGCGGCGCATATCGTATTTTAAGAGCTTACCTAACATACTTAAACACCTCCCTGAAATGGGTATCAAGGGTCTTTCCATTAATGTTTTCATAGCCACGTGCATTCCCGTGCTCAATTACATTGCCATATTTTATAAATATGTACTCGTCAAGCACGTTTTCAATATCGGAAATTAAGTGTGTTGAAATTATAATGGTTGCTTCCTTGTTATATGCCGAGATAATAGTTTCAAGTATGTAATCACGTGCAGCGGGGTCAACACCTGCAATTGGCTCATCAAGAAGATAAAGCCTTGCGTGTCTTGACATAACAAGCACAAGCTGTACCTTTTCCTTCGTTCCCTTAGAAAGAGTTCTTAGCTTTTTATTTATATCAATATCAAGGTCCTTGAGCATTTTTTCGGCAAGACCACGGTCGAAATCCTTGTAAAAGTCCTCGAAAAACTTAAGGCACTCCTTAACCTTCATCCAAGGGCTAAAATATGGTCGCTCGGGAAGATAAGAAACTAAAGCCTTTGTTTTGTGTCCTATTTTTTCACCACAAATATAGGCATCTCCCTCGGTAGCTGTTAGAAGTCCTGATAAAATTTTAATTAAGGTTGTTTTGCCACTACCATTAGGACCAAGAAGCCCAATGATTTTGCCCTTAGTAATTGTCAAATCAACTCCGTTAAGGGCGATTAGCTTGCCATAGTCCTTAGTAAGGTTCTCGGTTGAAACAATGATTTCCTCGGGCTTTTTGAAATAGCCACCTATCGGAACACTTGTAAATAGCACCTCGGTTATCTTTTCGGATAAGGGGGCACTATCTTGCTCGCACTCAATGAGAATTTCTTCTTGCTTGTCGAAGAATAAAACCTCAACAGCCTTGTTTTTGGCTATAAGATTTTCACTCATAATAAAGCTCTCCTTTCAAAATTTTAAAATGAACGCGACACAAAAGGCTCGGCCCTGTGTCGCGCAAAATCACTTTTTAGTCTTTACGAACTCTTTAATCTTTAAAAAGCTCTCCTCGCTGATAACATGCTCAATTTTGCAGCTGTCGTCAAGTGCAGTCTCGCGACTAACACCAAGTGTCATTAAAGCCTCAGAGATAATTTCGTGCCGTTCATAAACACGCTTTGCAATTTCAAGGCCCTTTTCGGAAAGGTCAATATACCCGTCTTCATCAACGGTAATATAGCCCTCCTCACGGAAGTTTTTCATAGCTACTGAAACGCTTGGCTTAGATACGCCAAGGTCGTTTGCTATATCAATAGAGCGTACAAAGCCTTTTTGGTTTTTTAATACTAAAATAGATTCAAGATAATTTTCGGCTGACTCCTTGATTACCATAGCTATCACTCCCTTCATAAGTATATCTCTATTATATCATATAGTATTGACTTTGTCAAACAAAATAAAAAAGGCTACCATGCATAGGTGGTAGCCTAAAAGCTTTTATTTTACTGTGTAGCCCTGTGCCTCAATTGTTGATTTTAAAATGCTTGTATCAACGTCCTTTGAAAGGGTGATTTTTACGTTTGAATCCTTGTGTGAAGGAACAGCAAGCAAAACACCATCAATCTCCTCAAGAACCTTTTTAACTCTTGCCTCACAATGTGGGCACATCATACCTTCAACTAAAAGTGTAATTTCCATATTATTTTCTTCCTTTTCTATAATTATTTTTTTAGCTCTTTTATAAGCGCGCTTATCATTAAACAGATTAAGCCTTAATGCATTTAAAACAACGGAAACGCTTGAAAGGCTCATAGCAAGTGCACCAAACATAGGGGTAAGGGTGAGTGCACCACCCGAAATGTAAATAAATGCGCCACTTGCGAGAGGAATGCCAATTAGGTTATATATAAATGCCCAAAATAGGTTTTCCTTTATGTTTATAAGGGTTTGTCTGCTAAGCTTAATTGCGGTAACAAGAGAGGAAAGCTTGCTCCTTGCTAAAACAATATCAGCTGTATCAATCGCAACGTCAGTACCTGCACCAATTGCAACACCAATGTCGGCAGTAGCAAGAGCAGGGGAATCATTAATTCCGTCACCCACCATAATAACCTTGCCATGCTTTTTCATTCTGCTAACGACCTCAGCCTTGCCATCTGGCATAACACCTGCAATTATCTTGTCAACACCAATGATTTTTCCAACAGCCTCGGCGGTTTTTTCGTTGTCGCCCGTTAGCATAACTGTATAAAGCCCCATTTGGCTAAGCCTTGTAATCGCCTCACAGCTATCATCCTTAATCTTATCACGAACAGCGATTATACCGAGGGGAGTGTCGCCTTTTACGAAAAATAAAGGTGTTTTTCCCTCGCTTGATAGCCTTTCAAAATGCTCACTCAAGGTAGGTAGCTTGCCTAATTTGTCACTTGTATATTTGTAGCTTGCACCAAAGACCAATTCACCGTTTATTTTTCCACTAACACCACTACCACTAATGGTTTTTAAGTCCTCAAGGCAAAGAGGTGAAACACTATTTTCTCTTGCGTATTGGTTAATTGCATTGGCAAGAGGGTGCTCACTCATTTTTTCAAGAGTGTATGCATAGGCAAGTAGCTCATCCTTATCTGCGTTAATAGGAATTATATCAGTAATTTCTGGCTTGCCCTCTGTAATTGTACCAGTTTTGTCAAGTAATACGATATCACATTTTCCAAGAGCCTCAAGCTTGCTTGCGTCCTTGAATAAAATACCCTTTTTTGCACCAATTCCGCTACCGACCATAATAGCAACAGGGGTCGCAAGACCAAGTGCACAAGGACAGCTAATTACAAGCACGGAAATACCACGCTCAAGCGCGTAGCCAAATTCAGCCCCACAAATTAGCCAAATAACAGTCGCGATGACCGCAATTGAAATAACAACAGGAACGAAAAATCCAGACACAGTATCGGCAATTTTGGCAATTGGAGCCTTGGTGGCAACTGCATCTGATACGGTTTTTATAATTTTACCAAGCGCTGTGCCCTCGCCAACCTCACAGGCTCTTGCAACAACATAACCAGAGGTGTTAATTGATGAGGCATATATTTTAGCGCCAACACCCTTGTCGGCGGGTATGCTCTCGCCAGTTAAGGATGACTCGTCAAATGCACCCTCGCCCTCTATGATTTCGCCATCAACAGGGACTGCGCCCCCTGCCTTGACAACAAAAATATCACCAACCTTAATTTCATTATAAGGAACAGTTTTTTCCTTGCCATCAACTAATAAAATGGCGCTTGTTGGTTGTAGCTTGATAAGATTTTTAAGTGCATTTGTCGTTTTACCCTTTGAAAATGCCTCAAGTGTTTTGCCTATGGTAATAAGCACTAAAATCATACCAGCAGACTCAAAATACAGTCCCTTTTCGTGGAATATCTCGTGTAAATAATGCTTGTTTTCAAAATTCACACACATCAAAATAAACAATACAATGCTATAAATATATGAAATGCCAGAGCCAAGAGAAACAAGCGTATCCATATTAGGGGAGCGCTTGACGACCCCCTTAATTCCGTTTTTGAAGAACTTATAATTAATAATTAGAAGAATAGAAGAAAAGAAAAGCTGTAATGTAGCAAGTAAAATATATCTATCCTTTATAAATGCAGGCAAAATATTAAAATGTGCGCCCATTGAAAACACCATAAGTGGCACTAAAAAGCAAACAGATACAATCAGCCTACGTCTTAGCTTTGGTGTTTCAGTATCCTTGAGAAAAGAAGCCCCAAGGTCGCTGTTTTCCTTTTGAAGGGAAGCGCCATAGCCAGCATCTATAACCGCTTTAATTATTACGCTTGGGTCAATTTCACCCTCAACCATCATTGAATTTGTAAGCAAGCTGACAGAGCAGGTCTTTACCCCGTCAAGAGAAGAAACTGCTTTTTCAACACGCGCCGAGCATGCAGCACAGCTCATGCCTGTTACATTAAATTTTCTCAAGATAAAGCCCTCCTCTTTTTTTGAACATTATACATTTTTTTGAAGAATTTGTCAAGGCAAGCAAAAATCAAAAATCTTCCTTATAATTATATTTCTCAAAAAAGCAGGAAAAAATATTTTGAAATTTTTTAAGTTTAAGCCTTGTTTGAAAAAAATTGAAAAAATTTACAAATAATGCTTGACAAAACGAGTTAGTTATGCTAAACTAACTGCGTAGTTAGTCGAGACTAACTCAATTTTGAAGGAAAGAGGCAAACGAAAATGACCTTGAAAAGTGCAAGGGTAGGCGATACCGTAAGAGTTCTTAAGGTAGAGGGCGAGGGCCCAATAAGACGCCGAATAATGGACCTTGGTATTACAAAGGGAGTTGAGATTTACGTAAGAAAGGTTGCCCCCCTTGGTGACCCATTTGAGCTTACCGTTCGTGGTTACGAGCTTAGCGTAAGAAAGGATGACGCTAAAATGGTGCTAATTGAAAAAATATCTTCACAAGCGCCAAAGAAGAAGGGGGAGGGTAAAAATGTCAATTAAAATTGCTTTGGTTGGTAACCCTAACTCGGGAAAAACAACACTTTTTAACGCGTTAACTGGCTCAAACCAATATGTTGGTAACTGGCCTGGCGTTACAGTTGAGAAAAAAGAGGGAAGAATAAAGTGGAACAAGGAGGTTATCTTAACTGACTTACCTGGTGTTTATTCACTTTCTCCATACTCTCCTGAGGAAATTGTTGCAAGAAACTATTTAGTTGAGGAGCACCCAAGTGCAGTAATCAACATAGTTGATGGAACAAACCTTGAAAGAAACCTCTATCTAACAACACAGCTACTTGATTTTGGTATCCCTATGGTTATAGCAATTAACTTTATGGATATCGTAAACAAGAGAGGAATAAAGCTCAATCTTAAAAAGATTGAAAAGGAGCTCGGCTGTCGTGTAATTGAAATATCAGCGCTTAAAAATACAGGAATTCAAGAGGTTGCACTTGAGGCAATTGAGGTTGCTGCGAAAAGCGCACCACAAAAAAGAATTTTCTCTGAGCGCGTAGAAAAGGCTCTTAAAGAGATACAAGCTTTAATTTCTCAAGGCTACATAGAAGAAAGCGAGCTTCGTTGGCTTAGCGTAAAGCTATTTGAAAGAGACGAGGAAATCACCGCTCACATAGACCTTGCCGAAAAGATTAAGGTTCAGGTTGAGAGAGTAATAAGTGAAGCTGAAAAGGAGCTTGATGATGATAGTGTAGAGATTATCACAAGCGAAAGATACGACTTTGTAACAAAAATAGTTGACAAAAATGCTCCGGGTAAGGACAAAATGTCAATTTCTGACAAGATAGATAGAATTGTAACAAACAGATGGCTTGCAATTCCTATTTTTGCACTTGTTATGTTCTCGGTTTACTTTGTTGCAATGGGCTTTGGTAGCTTAGGTGCTACTGGCTTCCTTGCTGATTTTTCACTCGGCGACAACACAATTGGTTGGGTTGAGGCGATATTTGAGTGGATTTCAGGCATAGTTACAAACGTGCTTGAGGGCTGGGGTGTTTGGCCATGGCTTGTCAGCTTAATAGTTGACGGTGCAATTGCAGGCGTTGGTGGCGTACTTAGCTTCGTACCACAAATGCTCATTCTATTCTTATTCCTAACACTTTTAGAGGACTGTGGCTATATGTCACGTGTTGCGTTTGTATTTGATAGAATATTCAGACGCTTTGGTCTTTCTGGTAAATCAATCATTCCTATGTTCGTTGCAACTGGCTGTGCAGTACCTGGTATTATGGCAAGCCGAACGATTGAACAACAAAATGACCGTAAAATCACAATTATGACCACAGGATTTATTCCTTGTGGTGCAAAGATGCCTATAGTTTTCTTCCTTGCAGGTACAGTATTTAGAACAATGCTTGGTGGTGGACCACTTGTAGGCGCTTTAATCGCAGTAACAGCATACTTTATCGGTATTTCAGCTGTAATTTGCTCAGGCATTATTTTAAAGAAATTCAAGATGTTTGCAGGAAATCCATCACCATTTGTAATGGAGCTACCTGAATATCATGCGCCATCACCACGTAACATTTTAAAGACAACTTGGGAGCGTGGTTGGAGCTTTATTAAGCGTGCAGGAACAGTAATTCTTCTTGCAAGCATTATAATATGGGCACTTCAAAGCATTACACTTGAATCTACAAGCGAAACACAACAAATGAAGCTAAACGAGGACGGAACACCAGTTGTTGAGGTTATAGAGTCCGATGATGGAGAGGGCAATATCACCTACGAGGAGGTTCCAGTTTACGAGGAGGTTCCTCACTACCACTACTACACAACGGAAGAGGTTGTTGAAAACGATGACGGCACAGTAACAACCATTAAGGTTGAAGGCAAGAAGTTAGTTAAGCATGAGGGACTTTACTTCATGGAAGATGGCTGTAACTGTAAGTCAATTCTTCAAATGCTTGGTGAGTTCTTGTCAGTAGTATTTAAGCCTCTTGGCTTTGGCGAAAGCTGGGAAACAAGCGTTGCAACCGTACTTGGCTTAGTAGCTAAGGAGGAGGTTGTAGGTGCGCTTGAAACAATGGCTGGCAACGAGGACCCATCTAAGCTATACTTCAATGATGACTATTTAATTGGCTTCTCATTTATGATATTTAACCTACTTTGTGCACCTTGCTTTGCTGCAATGGGCGCAATTAAGAGAGAAATGAACAACGGAAAATGGACAATTGCAACACTTGCTTATATGACAGGCCTTGCATATGCTGTATCACTTGTTGTATATCAATTGGGTATGCTATTTAGAGGCTCATTTAGCCTATGGACAATAATTGCATTTGCAGTCCTTTTTGTGTTCTTGTACTTCCTGTTCAAGCCGGCAAAATTTTCACTAATTGAAAAAATTAAGGATCTTTTAAATAACAAAAAAGAACAAAAGCAATAAAAAATTAAGGAGGGTGGCAAATGAATCCAAATTTACCTGCAATATTAGTGTTGATAGCGTTTTTACTTGTTGTTATAGCAGTTGTAGTTGTGATGATAGTAAGAAAGGCTAAGGGCAAATCAAGCTGCTCCTGCGGTTGCGGTGGCTGTGCAATGAGAGAAGTGTGCCACTCGAAAAAAGAAAAGGACGAGGCTGGGGCAGAAGAAAAAGGGGAACAAGAAAGCCCTAACCAAGAGCCCTATGACAAATAAGCTCCACTTTCCACTTAAGGAGCACACATAAAAATTTTACAAAAATGAGGACAGAGAACTTAAAAAGCTCTCTGTCCCTTTTTCTTGGTGATATTATCACTTTGAGATTTGTTTAAAAAAGAATAGGGTGTCAAAGCTGACACCCTATTTTGTTTGAGAATTATTTTTGCTCCTCACTTGGATTTTCGTCGATTGGCTTTAGTTCTTCTCCTAAATCAAGCTCAACGGTTTCATCACTTATTTCATCAAATGATTTTTGAGCTGTTTCTGACTCGTGAAGGCTAATTTCCAATGTTTCCTCGTAATCCTTGTTAATAGCATCAACATATGCCTGCCATGCAGCATCGGCGTTCACCTCAGTCTTTTTTGGCGCATCCTCTTCAATGCTTAGCTCTCTTGTAGCATCAAAGCCACTGATTGCATCCATATAAGCTGTAAATGCAGCCTCCTCATCAATACTTCCGTCCTCGCCAATTACAACATCAGGTGGGATTTCATCAGAAGAGAGGTTAATATCAGCAAGCTGATCGGCAACTGTACGGGTTGCATGGAATGTAGAAGCACTACTCTTACCGCCAGAACTGTAGTCACTATTGATTTTTTCTTTTGCAATCCTCTTTTTCTTGTTTGTAAATGTAATTACAATAGTCATTGTTAGAGCAAAAATGATAATTAAGGCAACTAAAATAACGCCCGCTACAAGTAAGATTGCTAATAGAATTCCGCCAATACCAAAGGCAAAGCTAACTCCAAACACATTAAAGGTTCTTGCTTTACCAGTAGTAAGTTTAGGAATTGCCTCATATTTTTCTTCGTTACAAAGAGTACATTTGTAGAGCATTGAACCGGCATTGTCGGCAGTTGCCTCCGTAACGACTGTTCCTTTGTCCCAAACGTGTCCGTTAGGGTCGGTCTCGTTAAATTTGACATTTTCAACTTTTTCACATACGGAGCATTGTAAGTAGCCAGAGCTACCAGAGCCACATGTTGCGGGAACCTCTATTATAGGTGAACCCCATGAGTGTCCGCCTTTGAATTTAGTAGCTTGAAAAACAATTTCTTTACAGGTTCGACATTCAAGCCTTGATAAGCCATTTGTACCACAGGTGCTTGGAACAAGAACAAATTCGCGCCAGTTGTGGCTAGCATTTTCATCAGGAAGATAAACCTCACTGCGGTTTTCGGCAATGTCAGGCTCAACTGCGCCACAGGCGCATTGACCAAGTGTGTAATAAGCATCAACACAAATAGATGCACCAGATGCTACTGCGCGCTTAACCTCTGAGTGTGTGAATGAGTGATTTGTTTTATCATATATAAGGTCTTCTATTACATTGATATGCTCACAAACAGTACATATTTCACCTATGAAGCCACGAGATTGACAAGTGGATTCCTTATTATAAGGAATATATACGTGTGGCGCGTATTCATTCTTGTAATTGCTCTTTTCAACAAAACCACAGCGGTCACACGTTAAAAGGTCATATCCAAGCTCTTTACATGTAGATGCAACATCCGAAGATACATAGTTGTGACCAAAGAAAACAATATTTAAGCCATCAAACTGATGACCAGAGGAGCGACCCTTTCCTAAATAGGAAAATACCTCTTGAACAGACTTTCCTTCGCCAAGGACATTGCCCTCGATAAACACCTCTTTAAGAAGCGATATAGTGTCACCATCAAGCTTAAACGCATCTTGATTAAACTCGCGCACGCCTGTGCCAAAGGTGAGGGTTTTCATTCTAACATTTCTAAAAGCATCTTGCCTTATGTATGCTGCGTTGAGCACCATATCTTCAATATAGAGCTTTGAGCCCTCGCTTTGTTGGAATGCACCCTTATCAATTGTTCCAGTTACATTTTCAAGACCATATATTGTTTCAAGATTTGGCATTGAAGAGAATGAATATTTATTAATATTCTTAACAGAAACAGGTAAATATACGCTCTTTAAGTGGTCGTTACGTAGGAAAACACCAGTTGGGGTTTCAACGTTATTGTAAACAAATGTATTACCAAAAATTTCAGTTGTTCCAAGAGGAATTTCAACATGGAAAACAGATGTTTGAGGAATATAAACCTCTACGGTTTCCCCCTTCTTGTTTACGGTTTCATAGTAAAGTGCGTCAGCAGAGAAGGAAATAACCTTAGTGCCATCGAAGGAATATAGGTCGGTTGCAGGGAAACGTATATATTGCTCCTTGTCATCCTTGTCTATAAATCCAACGGTTACATAAACTGTCGCAGGGTTTGGATATGTATATTCAACGGTTGAATAGCCACATTTTGTACATGTTAGTGTATAGCAGCCTGCAATTGTTTCCTCGGGAGTATTAACAATATCTTGTGTAAGCTCAGGCAAGAATGAGTGTCCTACACCGCTTACATAATTATACTTATAAACTGTTTCACAATATTTACAGAAGTGATTTAGTGATACAGGCTCAGTACAGCTTGATGCGTGCTCAACTAATGGACCATCGTGCTTACATTCCTTGAATGTGTAAATGCCAGTTGAACCATCAAGGGTTGATTTGTAATTTCCGAGAGGGAAGAAGACTTCCGTGTCGGCTGTAAATTGACCAGCATAAACAAGGGCCTTAAACAAGGCTGTATCCTTTGCATATGAGGTTGATGATTTGTTATCAAGCATACCGCCATTAACAATGAGAGTTGCAGCGGTTTTAGCTGTTGTATTTGTGTCCTCAAAGAAGTATTCACAGCTTGTTGTAAGCTTAGCGCCCTCGTAGATTTCAAAAACTGCATTATTAAGACCGTTTCCACGAATAATTCTACCACTTTCAAGCTCACCAAAAAGGTCAACACGTAAAGCGCTCTCAAATTGAGAGATGTCCTTTTGAACTGTAACTAAGTTCATATTTTCCTTTAAAAGAACGTTTTCGCCAATTACAAATGAAAGGTACTTAGCGGTTTTTTCTGGTGAAACAACTGCAAATGAGTTGATAGAGAAGGCAAGCTCACCAGCGGCTGTATGTGTAAGGGTCGATTTTTTGGTGCTTGAGTTTGCAAGAATAAGACCAAAGTCCTCACCAACAAAGCCATCACCCTCTGTTTTTAAAACAAAGTTGTTTCCGTTTAAATCAATGTAGCAAATACCATTTGGCACATTAATTGTATCGTTAAGCGTAATATTTGAATTCAACTTAATGTAAGAATAGCCCTTTGAAATGGAGAGAGGAAGGCTACCACTAAGTGAAATCTCAGCACCCTCGGCACAGTAAAGAGTGGTGTTTTCAGTAGGTGTAAAGTTCTCTCCGCAATTATAAAAATTACCAGCCTTATCAAACCAACCATAAATAGTACCACCAGC